>JBCNVH010000122.1:0-40783 GCA_039630295.1 Aquificaceae bacterium
GAAGAAAAAGAAAGAGGTATAACCATAAACATCACCCATGTGGAATACGAAACTCCTAAAAGACACTACGCACACGTAGACTGCCCCGGACACGCAGACTACATCAAAAACATGATAACAGGCGCAGCTCAGATGGACGGTGCAATTCTGGTAGTATCCGCAGCGGATGGTCCTATGCCTCAAACCAGAGAACACGTCCTTTTGGCAAGACAGGTTAATGTCCCATACATTGTGGTCTTTATGAATAAGTGTGATATGGTGGATGACCCGGAGCTTCTTGACCTTGTGGAGTTAGAGGTGAGAGAGCTCCTGTCAAAGTATGAGTTTCCTGGAGATGATGTGCCAGTTATTCGTGGTTCAGCACTTGGAGCGTTGCAGGAGCTTGAGGGGGGCAAGCCAGACCAGTGGTGCAATGCGATAGTGGAGCTGATGAATGCGTTAGACGAATACATACCCACGCCTCAGAGGGAGGCGGACAAGCCCTTCTTGATGCCCATAGAGGACGTGTTTACCATCTCTGGACGTGGAACGGTGGTGACAGGAAGGGTGGAGAGAGGCATGCTGAAGCCTGGGGAGGAGGTGGAGATAGTAGGATTAAGGGAGGAGCCACTCAAGACTGTGGCGACTTCAATAGAGATGTTCAGGAAGATACTTGATGAGGCGTTGCCCGGAGATAATGTGGGAGTTCTTCTGAGGGGTGTAGGCAAGGATGATGTGGAGAGGGGGCAGGTGTTGGCAAAGCCGGGGACTGTTAAGCCACACAGGAGGTTTAGGGCACAGGTGTATGTGCTTAGCAAGGAGGGAGGAGGAAGGCATACACCATTCTTTGCCAATTACAGGCCACAGTTTTACTTCAGAACTGCGGATGTGACGGGGACGGTGGTGAAGTTGCCAGAGGGGCAGGAGATGGTGATGCCTGGGGACAATGTGGAGATAGAGGTGGAGCTGATGAAGCCGATAGCGATGGAGGAGCAGCTCAGGTTTGCCATCAGGGAGGGTGGAAGAACCGTGGGTGCTGGCGTGGTCACAAAAATACTGGAGTGAGGTGTAAGGTATGGAACAGGAGCTTATAAGAATAAAGCTCAGATCTTACGACCACAGGCTACTTGACCAGTATGTGAAGCAGATAATAGATACGGTCAAAAGGACAGGAGGCGTGGTCAAAGGTCCTATACCACTCCCGGTGCGTAAAAAGAGATGGGTGGTGTTGAGGTCCCCCCATAAGTTTGACCAGTCAAGGGAACACTTTGAGATAAGGGAGCACAGAAGGATACTGGATATAACCAGAGCTACCTCCCAGACCATAGAATCCCTGAGGGACCTTACCTTACCCGCGGGGGTAGATGTGGAACTGATTATAGGGAGATAACCATGGCTATAGGTCTTATAGGCAAAAAGGTAGGAATGACAAGGGTTTTTCTGAAGGATGGCACATCCCTGCCGGCGACCCTTATCCAGATAAAGCCTAACTACATCACCGCAGTGAGAACTCTTGAAAAGGAAGGCTACACCGCCCTTCAGGTAGGTGCCTTTGAAGACAAAGAAAAGCACCTGACAAAGCCGGAGCTCGGGCACCTTAAAAGGGTGGGTAAGGTTCTCAGAAGGTTGAGAGAGTTCAGGGTAGAAGGCAGGGAGGGTTATCAGGTGGGTCAGGTTCTCAGGGTTGAGGAGATATTCCAGCCCGGTGAGCTGGTGGATGTGGTGGGTAGGAGTAAGGGAAGAGGCTTTGCGGGCACCATGAAAAGGTGGGACTTTGGCGGTTTCCCCAAGTCTCACGGACACAGGTATCACAGGGCGGTGGGTTCCATAGGAAACAGGTCAGACCCAGGTAGGGTCTGGAAGAGCAAAAGGATGGCAGGTCATTGGGGTAACGAGCCCATAAGGGTTCAGTCTCTCCTCGTGCTTGATGTGCTTCCTGAGTATGACCTCCTTCTGGTAAAGGGCTCTATACCGGGTCCAAGGGGTGGTGTGGTCTTTGTAGAAAAGAGCAGGATTGCGAGCAGAAGGTCTCAGAGACTTAAGCTAAACAGGATAAGGTTCCTTGTGGAAAACCTCCTTAAAGAGGTGAGTAAGGATGAAAGTGCTTGAAGCAGAATTAAAGGGAGAAGTCTTCGGCGTTGAAGTGAAAAAGCATGTGCTGTGGGAGGTGGTAAAGTGGCAACTGGCTGGCAGAAGACAGGGAACCCACAGCACAAAAACCAGAGGTGAAGTCTCCTACAGCGGAAGGAAACTCCTGCCCCAGAAGGGCACGGGTAACGCAAGGCACGGCGACAGGGGTGCCAACATCTTTGTTGGCGGTGGTGTTGCCCACGGACCAAAACCAAGAGACTACTCCTACAGCCTTCCTAAAAAGGTCAGGAAGCTCGCTCTCAGGATGGCTCTCAGCCTGAAGGCACAGGAAAAGAGCCTTCTTCTGGTGGACGAAATCCAGCTGGGCGAAGTGCCGAAGACAAAAAAAGCCCTTGAGCTCTTAAAAGCCCTGCAGGTGGAAAGAGAAAAGGTGCTACTGGTTCTACCCCAGAAGGAAGAGGTGGTATACAGGTCTTTTAGAAATCTCCCCAATGTGAGGGTCCTGCCTGTGGAGGGTCTTAATGTTTACGACATCCTGTGGGCGGACAGGCTAATTCTTACTGCGGAGGCTCTGGAAAAAGTCTACGAGAGGTTGGCATCATGAGAAGACCGGAAGAGGTTATCATAAGACCGATAATAACCGAGAAGAGCAACAGGCTCATGGAGGACCAGAAAAAATACACCTTTGAGGTGGCAATGGACGCCACAAAACAGGAGATAAGGCACGCGGTAGAAAAGCTCTTCGGTGTGGAAGTGCTTAAGGTAAACACCCTTATAGTAAAACCCAGAAAGAAAAGGGTTATGGGAAAGTTCAGGAGGTATGGCTATACAAAGGCTTACAAAAAGGCTATAGTGACCATACCACCGGATAAGGAATTGGACCTTACAGGAGTGTAAGCATGGGTGTAAGAAAGTTAAAGGCGGTTACCAACGGTCAGAGGCACGCGGTCCTTTACGACTTTTCTGAGATAACCAGAGAGGAGCCGGAGAAGTCTCTACTGGTTCACCATCACAGGGCAAAGGGAAGGTCACCCCAGCAGGGTAAGATAACCTCAAGGGGCCGAGGTGGTGGAAACAAGAGACGATACAGGCTCATAGACTTCAAGAGGGACAAGAGCCTGGTGCCTGCAAAGGTGGCCTCTGTGGAATATGACCCCAACAGGTCTGCCCGCATAGCCCTTCTTCACTACGCGGATGGTGAGAAGAGATACATACTCTGGCCAGAAGGTCTCAAGGTAGGAGATACGGTCATGTCCATATCCTACGAAGATGCGGAGAAGGGAAAGGAACTGCCTGAGATAAAGGCGGGTAATGCCCTACCTCTCAAATACATGCCCGTGGGCACGCTGGTCCACAATGTGGAGCTAACTCCCGGAAAGGGTGGTCAGATAGCCAGGTCTGCAGGCATGTCCGCCCAGATACTGGGTAAGGTAGGAGATTACGCCCAGCTCAGGATGCCCTCAGGTGAGATAAGGATGGTGCACCAGAGGTGCATGGCTACTGTTGGTGTGGTTGGTCTTGCGGAGCATGAACTGGTCAAATACGGAAAGGCAGGAAGGTATAGATGGCTGGGATGGAGACCCAAGAGCAGAGGAACAGCCATGAACCCGGTAGACCACCCCCACGGTGGTGGTGAAGGTAAGACCAAGGGTAAGCATCCCGAATCTCCCTGGGGCTGGAAAACCAAGGGCTACAAGACAAGAAGGGGCAGAAAATATTCGGACAGGTTTATACTGGTCTCGCGCAAAGGCAAGCCTCTTAGAGGAGGTGTTAAGTAATGGGTTTTAAGGGTGCCTGGAACAAAAGGAACAGACTTGTGGAAGACCTCGACAACTTTCTGAAGCTCTACAGAAAAACCCAGAGGATTTACAAGAGGGTAAGGGCTGTCCAGCATACGCAGGAGCTCTACCGGAAGGCTCTTGAAAAGTATCAGGAGGTCTGGTCGGAATACAGAAAGCTTATCAACAAAAGAGCCTGGGTTGACCCAAAGCTCTGGTCTAACATAAGGAGGATGAACCAGACAGGTGAAAGAAAGGTGGTTAAAACCTACAGCAGGGACACGACCATAATACCCGAGTTTGTAGGGCATACCATAGCGGTTCACAACGGCAAGACCTTTGTCCCCGTATACATAACCTCGGACATGGTGGGGCATAAACTGGGTGAATTTGCTCCTACCAGGACCTTTAAGGGTCACCCGGAGAAGTCCGCAAAGGCTACAAAGAAGAAGTGAGGTGATAAGGATGGAAGCGAGGGCTGTTCTCAGGTATGCAAAGGTCTCTCCAACGAAGGCAAGACAAGTTCTCAGGGTTATACAGGGCATGAAGGCAGGTGATGCCCTCTATCAGCTCAGGTTTGTCCCAAAGAAGTCCGCCCGCATAGTGGAAGGTGTGCTTAAAAGTGCTCTCGCCAATGCGGAGCAGAAGGGTCTGGACCTTGACAGACTATACATAAAAAAGGCGGTGGCGGACGAAGGACCCATGTATAAAAAATGGCTTCCGAGGGCTCACGGAAGGGCCACCATGCTCAGGAAAAGGACATCTCATATAACCCTCGTGCTTCAGGAAAAGGAGGAAGAGTAATGGGTCAGAAGACACACACCATCGGCTTCAGGCTTGGGGTGATAAAGGACTGGCATTCCAAGTGGTTTGCAGGTAAAAGGGACTATACCCAGCTCCTGCACGAAGACCTGAGGATAAAGGAATACATAAAGAAAAGGTATGCCTCCGCCGGCATCTCTAAGGTGGTAGTGGAAAGGATGGCAGACAAGGTGAAGGTAAGGGTGCTGTCCGCAAGACCGGAATTATCATAGGAAGGAAGGGCGCGGAGGTGGAACAGCTCAAAAAAGACATAGAATACATAACCGGTGGTAAGGATGTGGTCATAACGGTGGATGAGGTTAGGGTGCCTGAGCTGGACGCCCAGCTTGTGGCGGAGGAGATAGCCCTTCAGATAGAGAGAAGGGTTTCCCACAGAAGGGCTATGAAGAGAGCCATAGACAACGCCTTCAAAGGGGGTGCAAAGGGTGTGAAGGTGCAGGTGAAGGGGCGGATAGGTGGCGCGGAGCTGGCGAGGGCGGAGTGGTTTCTTGTAGGCAGGATGCCCCTTCAGACCCTCAGAGCGGATATAGACTATGGTTATGCGGTTGCCCAGACCAAGTATGGTGTTCTTGGTATAAAGGTTTGGATATACAGGGGTGATGTGCTTAAAGGCGGTAAGGAGGAGATAGTCAAAAAGATAGAAGAAGACCTTAAAAAGGCTGAGAAGGAGGTATAAGGCATGTCTTTTCTCGCTCCTAAGAAGACCAAGTTCAGAAAGGCTCAGAGGGGAACGTTGAAGGGTAAAGCCCTGAGGGGCAACAGGGTTTCCTTTGGTGAGTATGGTATACAGGCTCTTGAGTCCTGTTGGCTTACACAGAGACAGATAGAGTCAGGAAGGATAGCCCTCGTGCGTGCCCTGAGAAAGGGTGCAAAGGTCTGGATACAGGTTTTTCCTGACAAACCCTACACAAAAAAGCCTAACGAGGTGAGGATGGGTGGTGGAAAAGGTGACCCGGAGGGCTTCGTGGCGGTCATAAGACCCGGGAGGATAATCTACGAGTTTGCCGGTGTGCCCGAGGATGTGGCGGAGGAAGCTCACAAACTGGTGGATGCCAAGCTACCCATAAAGACAAGGCTTATCAAGGCTGGAGGTATCAAGGTATGAAGGCGAGAGAACTGAGGAAGCTCAGTCTTCAGGACCTGCTAAAAAAGGAAGGGGAGCTCAGAAGAGAGCTCCTCAGGCTCAGGTTTAAGAAGAAGATAGAGGAACTGCCAGACCCCATGCGGGTTAGAAACACAAGAAAAGAGCTGGCGAGGGTTTTGACCCTCATAAGAGAGAAAGAGCTTAGAGGTGAAGCATGATGGTAAAGCCCTGGCACTTAAAGAGGAAGGAACTGGTAGGTGTGGTGGTAAGCGACAAAATGGAAAAGACAGTGGTGGTTAAGGTGGACAGAAGAGAAGCCCATCCTTTGTATAAAAAACACATAATAAAGAGTAAAAAATACCACGCCCATGACCCAAATAATGAGTGCAGAGTGGGAGATCTGGTGGTCATAAGGGAGACAAGACCTCTGTCAAAAACGAAAAGGTGGGTGGTGGTTAAGATACTCCAGAGGGCTAAATCTCCAGAAGAGGCTCTGAAAGCATAAGAAAGAGGGGATGTTAAAATATCCCCATGCTTCTTCTCCTTCTATTTTTCCTTTTCTTTTCACTTTCCTTTTCCCTTGAGATATTTTCTAATAGTCTGGAAAGGCTCTCCGATGGAACCTACAGGGCGGAGGGGAATGTAGAGGTCTACCACAGGAACTACTACATAAGATCTGACCTTATGACCTACGACCCAAACAGGGGGACTGTTTATGCTTTGGGCAATGTTTATGTAAGGTCTATCGACGGAAAGTTGGAGGTAAGGGGGAAGGAGGCTTTTCTGGACCTTGAGAGGGATGTGGGTTATTTTCTGGATGCGGAGGGGAGGTTTGAAGGGGCCCCAACTTTACTGCCAGAAGGGTGGATAGAGATGGAGAAAACTATCTGGTGGAGGAAGGCTCAATAACTACCTGTCCACCAGATAGAAGGGAGATGAACCTTTGCTTTTTCAGAGCAAGCCTGTCCTCAAAGTATGTTTTTAGCCAGCACAACACCCTCAGGCTTTTTAACCTGCCCCTTTTCTACCTCCCCGTGAGTTTTTTCCCTGTTGGTGAACGAAGGTCCGGTCTTCTTCCACCGATAATAGGTTCAAACACTTACAACAACCTCATATACCAACAGCCCTTATACTGGGCTATCTCTACCAACAAGGACGCCACCCTTACCCTTGACTTCAGAGATAAACAGGCAAAGGGTCTCAGCCTTGAATACCGCCAATCTATGAAGAAGCCCCTTGACCTCGTAGCCCTTCTATCCTTCTATAGAGAACCTGTATCACCGGGTAAATGGTGGACGGGTAGAGACCTGAGCACCTTCAGAGAAAACCGCTACAGGATAAAAATGGACCTTGACCTGGGTGACCTCAAGGCAGGTCTTGACTTCCTCTCGGACCCCTACTTCCTGCAGGATGTTTACTTTACCACCAGGGAAAGAACCCTTCCCTACGTGAGCTCATACCTCAACTATAGGAGAGAAGGAGAACTTTACCTCCTTACCTTTGACATGAGAAGATTTTATGACACCACTTCACCCAATAACAAAAAAACCTTACAGAGACTGCCGGAGATAGGTTTTTACCTTAAGGAACAAAGTCTCTTTGACCTTATGTATTTTAACCTGAGCGCCTCTTATACTAACTTTTACAGAGAAGAAGGCTTAAGGGCTCATCGCTTTCTTTTCTTTCCCGAGCTATCCCTTCCCAAAAAACTTTTCGGTCTGAACCTCATCTCCAGAGTTAGAATGGAAAACCTGCTCTATTTTGACCTTGAGGGTGGAAGCTTCAGAGACAGGTCCCTGTTAGCTTCTTTTAGCTACAGAGAGAGCCTGCCTTACCTCTTCAATCTGGGGCGTGGTGGTCTCCATACCAAAAACATCTTTGAGCTGTCCTACTCTTACAGACCTGAGGGTTACGATAATCCCAGGTTTGACAACCTTGACCAGATAAACAAGGAAAGCCTCCTGCGATATAGCCTGAGAAGTTACGGCTATTACAGAGAAAGGCTCCTCTACACGCTCTTTATGGAAGGTGGTTATAACAGTCTTGGAAGGTTCTCTTACTTAGGGCAGGAGGTGAGAGAAAGGCTTCTACCCATAAGAACAATCCTCTGGTTTTATCCCTTAGAGTGGTTGAGACTTTACTCTGATAGCAATTATGAACCGGTTAGAGGAAGGTTTTTGAGGTCGGTCAGCACTTTGACCTTTGACCTCGGGCACAACAGCCTGAGCCTGGGCAGGGCTCTGGAAAGGAGATACGATGGCAGCAGGTTAAACGACCAGTATAGCCTTTCTGCCACTGCAAATTACAGAGCCATAAACCTTGCTCTAAACCTTGTAAGAGATAACAGGGTAAAAAAGGACCTTCAGAGACAGTTGAGCCTGGACTATAGAGGCTCTTGCTGGAGCTTTGGACTTTCACTTAGAGACCTTTACGATGGCAATAGGCAGAGGTATATAAGGGAGGTCTTCCTCGCCTTCAACCTCTTTGACCTTCAGAGGTTCACAGTGCCTCTGAAGAGGTGATTAAAACTTTGAGCTTTTTCGTCTGAGCCTTTATATCCTCCGCACCAAATATGCCCGAACCCACCACCAGTATGTCCGCTCCCGCCTTAGCCACTTCCGCTATGTTTTCCTCTTTTATACCACCGTCCACCTCCAAGAGTATGGCAGGGTTTACCACCTCTATCATAGACCTGAGCTTTCTGAGCCTCTGGATGGACCTGTCTATAAACCTTTGTCCTCCAAAGCCCGGGTTCACGGACATAAGAAGGACAAAATCCACATGGTATAGGGCTTCCTCGAGGGCTGAGAGGGGAGTGCCGGGGTTTATGACAACACCCGCCTTTGCGCCAAGAGTTCTGATAAGCTCAAGGGTCCGGTGGAGGTGTGGTGTGTTCTCCACATGAACGCTCACCATGTCCGCACCAGCCTTTACAAAGTCGGGTATGTATCTCTCCGGGTTCTCTATCATAAGATGGGCGTCCAGGGGCAAGGGACAGTGCCTTTTTATGCTCTCCAAAAGGTGGGGACCAAAGGTTATGTTTGGCACAAAGTGTCCGTCCATAACATCAAAGTGTATAAGGTCTGCACCCCCTTCTACGCAGGCGCTTATCTGTTCACCAAGGGACCAGAAATCCGCAGAAAGAATTGAGGGTGCCAGTCTTTTCATTCTGCCTCCTCCTCAACTCTTATAAGAATGGGTTCTCCTACAACCACGGGCAACCCCCTTATCTCCTCAAGGGCATGACGCATGCTCCTCTCGTAAGCCTTATGCGTAAGAATAACGAGAGGCACGATGGGCTCTCCCTCCCTCCCTGCCAGCTTGCAGACCTTCTCCTTCTGCAGGACGCTTGCTATGCTTATGTGGTGGTACCACAAGTACCCTTGATATACTTGCAAGAACACCAGGTCTGCCGGCACATAGAACCTCAGGTAATACCTGCTGTAGAAGTTGTCGCTCAGGGTGTAGCTCTTGTCCCCCCAGTCTAACCTCCGCTGGCAGGGCAAAGGATTGGCTATGCGCCCTGCTATGTCCACCAGGTCTGAAACCACTGCGGAGGCGGTGGGATGCGCCCCTGCACCCCTTCCGTAGAACATGGTTTTACCCACAAAGTCTCCCTCAACCAGTATGGCGTTGAACACATCCGAGACCTTCGCAAGGGGTTCCTCTTCTGGCAGAAAGGTAGGATGCACCCTCACCTCCAGCTCTTCCCCTCTACTCTTGGCTATGGCGAGGAGCTTGAGTGTGTAGCCCAGCTCTTTACCCAGCTCCACATCAAGAAGGTCCACATGCCTTATGCCTTCTACGTAGACCCCGTGGAAGGGGAAGAAACCTCCAAAGGCTAAGAAGGAAAGAATGGTTATCTTGTGGGCGCTGTCCCAGCCATCTATGTCAAGGCTCGGGTCTGCCTCCGCGTAGCCTCTCTCTTGAGCTTCCTTCAGAGCCCTTTCAAACTCCACACCCTCCTGTAGCATACGCGTCAGTATGTAGTTGGTTGTGCCGTTCAGAATGCCGTAAACAGTCCTTATATGGTTACCCACCAGGGACTCTCTTATGGCTTTTATGATGGGTATACCACCACCCACAGAAGCTTCAAAACCAAGACAAAGACCCTTTTCCTGAGCCTTTAAGAAAATCTCCTTACCTTCCTCCGCCAGAAGGTGTTTGTTGGCTGTGACCACATGCCTGTTCTTCTGAAGAGCCTCTTCTATAAGCCTTTTTGCAAATTCTTTCCCACCTACAAGCTCCACCACTATCTGGGAGTTCTCGATAACCTCCCGGTAGTCGGTGGTTCTCAGATGGTGTGGCACCTCAAAGGCTCTGGGTCTTTGCCAGTCTTTATCCGCCACCTTTGAAAGCACGAGTTCTATACCGGTCCTTTTTCTTATGGTCTCTCCGTTTTTCAGGAGCAGTTCCACAAGACCTGTTCCCACCACACCACACCCTACTATACCAACCCTTATCCTCAACCTTTACCTCCCTGGTCTGTTCTGTAAGGCACGGGTATGTATTGCACGGAGGGCAACTGGGAGCCCATGGGCTGGGGGAAGAGTTCCATAAGCAGGTAAACTTCTTCTGGCACATCCGTGTTTACATTGAGCCCCAGGCTCTTAAGGTATTCCACTGTAAGAGGGTAGTCGTGGGTGTATTTACCGGTGGCGAGCTCCTCCGCTATATGCTTTGCCCTTTCCTCCTCCATGCGGTTTTGGGTCAGGAGCCACAGAAGGTAAAACTTCATCTGTTCTATCGCCTTCTGGGCTACGTCCGCAAGTATGAGGGTCTGGTCCTCCACATCCTTTAACTCCTTCTTTTCCAGCACCTTGAGTATGGAAACCGCCGGCATCTGACCTATCTGCGGGTCAACGGGACCAAGGACTGCGTTAGGGTCCATCACTATCTCATCGGAAGCAAGGGCGAGAAGACTTCCACCGGACATGGCATAGTGAGGGACTATAACCCTTACAGGTCCCTTATGCCTTACGAGGGCGTTGGCAATCTGGGTTGCCGCAAGGGCAAGACCACCGGGAGTATGCACGATGAGGTCTATGGGCATGTCGGGAGGTGTCATCCTTATGGCTCTCAGCACCTGCTCCGAATCCTCTATGTTTATGTATCTGAAGATGGGGATGCCAAAGAAGCCTAGGCTCTCCTGCCGGTGTATGAGGGTTATTAGCCTGCTACCCCTCTTTTTTTCCAGCTGTTTTATTATAGACTCTCTGGCTTTTGCCAGCATATATCTTCTCCAGAGGGGGAGCAGGATGAAGGCAAGAAGGATAAAGAGCCATAGAAAGTTGATTAGCCCAAGAAAAGGACTGTAAAGGGGCTGTTCCATCGGGTTTAAATTATAGCACACAAGGAAGGTGCCTAAAAAGCTGGGGTGGTTTAGAATAATCAAGCATGCCCCGGGCTATACTCTACATAGATAGAGAAAACCTTACTGAAAATGCGAGGAAACTCTACCAGTTTACCGGAAAACCTCTGATAGCGGTGGTCAAGGCGGACGCTTATGGACTGGGCGCCCTCCAAATAGCCACAGCTCTTGAGAGGTTGGAGGAGGTATCAGCCCTTGCGGTTGCCTGTGTGGAAGAGGGTATTGAACTTAGAAAGGCGGGTATAAGGAAGAAGATAATAGTGCTGGGCGGTGTTCTCAGGGGTGAGGAAGGAGCTTTTGTGGAGTATTCGCTCACGCCCGTGGTTTCTCACAGAGAGCACCTGAGAGCTCTGGAGGGTATAGATATTCCCATACAGGTAAAGTATGATACGGGCATGGGGAGGCTGGGCTTTCTGGAGGAGTTCATACAGGACCCGAGGGTGGAGGGTGTTCTTAGTCATCTTTCAAGCCCCTTGGATGGGGACTTTTCTCTCCTTCAGATAAAGAGGTTTGAAAATGTGGTGAAGAATTACGGAAGGCTACCCTACATCCACATGGAGAGCTCTGCAGGCATCCTATACCGCGTGCCCTATACCACCCATATAAGGGTTGGTCTCGCCCTTTACGGTGAAAAACCCTTTCAGAACTATCCCGTCCCCCTGAAGACCGTGCTCCATCTCAGGGCAAGGATAATATCTGTTAAAACCCTTCCTGCGCGCTTTCCCGTTTCCTACTCAAGAACCTACATAACAGAAAAGCCTACGAGGGTGGGTGTGGTTGCCTTTGGCTACGCAGATGGGCTTATGAAAAGCCTCTCTAACAGAGCAAGCCTCTACTATGGAGGAAAAGCCCTCAGGGTTCTTGGCAATATAACCATGGACATGACCATGGTGGACCTGACGGATGCGGAAGCCAATGTGGGAGACTGGGTTGAGGTGGTTGGAGAACATCAGAGCTTTACGGACCTTGCAAGGCTCGCCGGAACCATACCCTACGAACTTATGACAAACCTGTCAAGGAGGGTTCACAGATATGTGGTTTAAAAGTGAAGGTAGGACATATTTTTCCCTTATTATAAACTCATGTTAAGCAGGAGAAGGTTTTTAAGGTTTACCTGCTTTCTTACTGTTGCTCCTTTTCTCTCTTCCTGCGCAGGAGCGACTGCAAGGGGAAGCCTTCTTAACCTTTTGCCGGAGCAGAAAGAGATAGAGATAGGAAGGGCTTACATACCCTATGCGGTGGAGGAGTCGGATGGACTATATCCGGAGGGAGAGGTGCAGGAATATACAAAAGCTGTAGGTCTGGCGCTTGCAAAGCAGGCGGATAGAAAACTACCCTACCAGTTTTATGTGGTTAACTCTTCCAAAGTCAACGCCTTCGCCCTTCCCGGTGGACCTGTGATGGTAACCAGAGGACTTTTTCTGAGGCTGGCTTCAGAGAGCGAGCTGGCGAGCGTGCTTGCCCATGAGCTTGGTCACATAAACGCAAGGCATCATGCCAGGTTTCTTGAGAAACAGTTCGGCATAAACCTTCTGCTCAACATAGGCTCTCTCCTTCTCGGTGACAAACCCTACGGACAGCTTCTTTTACAGTTCGGTCAGATAGGTGCGGGGCTACTGACCCTTAAGTTCAGCAGGGACCAGGAAAGAGAGGCGGACAGGTATGGCATACTATACACCTACAAGGCGGGTTATGACCCTGCGAGCATGATAAGGGTCTTTGAAATGTTTAAGTCTATGGAAAAGGGTGGAAGACCACCCGAGTGGCTTTCAACCCACCCCCTACCAGAGACGAGGATAAAGGAAGTTAACAGAGAAATAGAGAAACTTAGGCTGAGCGGAGCTTTTATAAAAGACACTCAGGATTTTCAGAGGGTAAAATCAAAGCTAACAGAAACCCAGCCCTCCTTTGAAGAATTTGACAGAGGTAAAAGGGCTTTTGCGGAGAGAAACTACAGAACAGCTCTGGAACACTTTAAAAGGGCTGTGGAAGCCTATCCCGAGAATTATCCGGCAAGGGCTTACATGGCTTACCTTCTGGCAAAGGAGGGCAGGACTGCAGAGGCAGAAAGGCAGTCTCTGTGGGCCCTTCAGATAAGGCAGGAGGTTTTTCTGACCAACTACGTTCACGGCTATGTTAAGTTTAAACAGGGTGAACACCAGACGTCTCTGAGATACCTGCAAAAGGCAAACCAGCTCATACCCGACCATCCTTCAACCCACTACTACCTTGGCAGGAACTACGAAGCTCTGGGTCATAGAGCCAAAGCCATAGAACATTACAGGTTAGCTCTTGAATTATCGGGGGGTAAAGCCTACTGGGCTGAGGACGCAAGAGAGAGACTGAGAAAGCTTGGTGGCATATGGTAGAATGTTTCCATGGATATACTGATGGGTGTTGGAAGGGCAGGGTTAAAACTCAGCGGAAAGCCAGACCTTCTCCTTGTGCTTCTACCCAAGACCTGCAAAGCCTCTTTCCTCTTTACAAGAAACCACTTCAAGTCCGCAAGCGTCCTCTATTCTCAGAAGGTCTTTGAGGGGAAGGTGAGAGCTTTTGTTGTAAACAGCGGAAACGCCAACTGCGGTGTGGGCAAGGAGGGGCTACTTCACGCAGAGCTTATGGCAAAGAGAGTGGCGGAGAAGCTTGAGCTGGATGAGGGGGAAGTGCTTGTCTTCTCCACCGGTGTAATAGGTAAACCTCTACCAATAGGAGATGTCCTCTCCGCCATAGACTCCGCCTGCGACCTTCTTGAACCCCTTGACCTAAAAAGGGCAAGCGAGGTTATCTCCACCACTGACAGTTTTCCAAAGTATGACTTCCTGAAAAGGGACAGGCTTGAGGTCTTTGGTTTTGCCAAGGGCGCCGGCATGATACACCCTAACATGGGAACCATGCTCTCCTTTGTGTTCACCAACGCAGAGCTTGAAGATAGAGTTATTGAAAGGCTTCACAGAGATGTGAACGAGAGAACCTTCAACTCCATAAGTGTGGATGGGTGTATGAGCACAAACGACAGCTCTGGTCTGATATGTTTGGGGCTCATCAGGGAAGAGCTCCAGAAGGTTAGCGATGCGGTGGAGGAGGTCTCTCTGAGCCTTGCGAAGAAGATAGTTCAGGACGGGGAGGGTGCCACAAGAGTGATAAAGGTGGTGGTAAAAAACGCCTCTCTACAGCTCAAAGCCAAGATGATAGCCCAGTCCATAGCCACCTCAAACCTGGTAAAGACCGCCATATTCGGTAAAGACCCAAACTGGGGCAGGGTTGTGGCGGCTGCAGGCTCCACGCCTTTTCCTGTAGACCAGTTCAAGATAAAGCTCTATGTGGGAAACCATCTTCTCTACGATGGTAAGACCCACCCAAGAGCTCTGGAAAGTGCAAGGAAGTATATGGAGGAAGCTCAGGAAGTGGAGATTACCCTGGACCTGATGGAAGGTAGGGAGAGCTGGACGTACTATTCTTCGGACCTAACCTACGAGTATGTAAAGGTCAATGCGGAATACAGCACTTGAGTTTGGCTCTTACCCACCAGCTCAGGGGATGTTAAGCTGGATAGTCCTAAATTATGCTGAAGTTTGGTTAAACAAAATGAACAATTACTATAAATTAATAAACCATGGTTAGGTATGTGCCTTACCTTCTTGCAGGAATACTTCTTATGGTTATGCTGATGTTCGGTCTAAGGCAGAAAGAGGAGGAGCTTCTGCAAAAATCCTACAGACCTACAGTGGAGCAGACCCTTCCGGACTTTGCCTTCAGGACCCTTGATGGAAGAGAGCTCAAGCTCTCCCAGCTGAGAGGGAAGGTGGTGCTGGTTAATTTCTGGGCTACCTGGTGCCCACCCTGTAAGGAAGAGATGCCTATTTTTGAAAGAGAATATAGAAGATGTAAGGATAAGGGTTTTGAGGTGCTGGCGGTAAACATGGACAGCTCGGAGGGTGCTTTAGAGAGGTTTTTGAAGGAGAACAACTTTTCTTTCAGGGTTGTCCGCACCTCTGAAGAGGTTGAGAGGGAGTTAAAACTAATGGGCTTCCCCACCTCTTACCTCTTGGACAGGGAGGGAAGGGTTTACCGTATAAGACTGGGTCTCTACAGAGAGCTGGAGAAAGACCTAAAAGAGCTCTTGGGCTGTTGAATGTGTTATAATTTCTCGCTGGAGGTAAAAGAATGGCAAAGGTGAAGATGAAGAGTAATAGGTCTGCAAAGAAAAGATTTAAGATAACTGCCACCGGTAAGATAAAGAGACAAAAGGCGGGCGGTGCTCACTATAACACCCACAAGGCAAAGGATAGGAAGAGAAGACTAAGAAAGGCTACGCTGGTTAACTCAGGTTGGGAAGACAAGATAAAGGGTATGCTGAAGGAGTTTTAAGGTAGAGAAGGGGGATGGGAGGAAGGTCCTCCCAGGAGAGAAGTTTTAACCAAAGAGGTCTCTCCATAACCCCTTCGCCCATTCCTCGTATCTCTTTGCGGTGCTTTCCTTTCTCTGATTATCTTCTCTGTGAGTAGGTATGAACCTTTTGCTTATCCCGTCGTATCTAAAAGAGGTCTCCACCATTATAGCCTCCTTATCGCTCACCATGGCGTAGCATATCATCTGCAGGTATTCCTCCTTAACCTCCTTGCCCTTTATCCTTGCATTTATTATCTTTGCAACCAGCTTACCCTCCGAGTGGGCAGCGTATCCACTTTTTGGAAGGTAGCTCTGACTTGCATCCCCTATAACAAAGACATTCTTCACATGGCTTTCAAAGGTGAGGGGGTTTACCTCTGCCCACTTCTGTCCCTTCTTTAAAAGGTCTGATTCCTCGAGAAGCCTGCTGGCTTTCATGGGCGGTATAATGTTGGCAAGGTCGTATTTAAAGTCTCCGTGGGTTGTCTTCACCACCCTTTTCCGCACATCTATGTCTTTTACCTGTGCGGAGGTTATGTATGTGGCTATGTCCCTGTAGAGGTCGTAATAGGCGGACAGAAAGCCTTCAGAGTTTATCACAGGTCTTTCGTTAGCATCTATGAAATACATATGGGCTTTTAGTTTGTTTCTCTTTATCATACTGGCTATGAGGGCAGCCCTTTCGTAGGGTGCTGGGGGACATCTGTAAGGTGGTGGTGGGACGGTTATCACTATATCACCGCCTTCAAAATCCTCAATCAGCCTTTTAAGGTATATGTGTTCCGAGCCGGGCTTAAAAGCAGGAGGGTTGTAGACAAGAGAATCTCTGTAAAAAGGGCGGTCCTCTATGTCATAATCTATGCCAGGGGAGAGAACAAGGTAATCGTAACCTATGTAGCCGGAGGAAGTTCTCACAACTTTCCTGTCCACTTCCACACCCAACACTTTATCGTTAACCACCCTAACCCCGTATTTAACCTCAAGCACATTGTAGGGGAAGCAGAGCTGGGTGAGCTCCATAAGACCGCTGAGGAAGTGGTTGGACATGGGGCAGGACATGAAAAAGGGTCTCTCTTCTATAAGCACCACATCAAGGTTCGGATTTTCCTTTTTCAGGTATTTGGCGGTGGTCACACCACCGTAGCCACCACCCACAACAACCACCTGAGCTTTCTGCCTCTTTGGAGTTTTGGAATAAACTAAAAGAGGGGCGGCAACACCTACAGAAACTGCACCAACTATAAGTTCCCTCCTGCTAACATCTGACCACTGCCTGGACATATTTATCCACCTCCATGACAACACATTTGTCCACAAGCTCTCTGGCGTTTGCGGTGGTGCCGTATTGCTGTCTGAGCTCAGTTCTGTAGGTATCAAAAAACTGCTGGAACTGGTCTTTCCCAAGAATACCCACCGCGTAAAACTTTCCACCCTCTTCCTGAAGCACCACTGAAGCAAGAGGGAAGTCCGAGGGACCATCTATCACGCTACCACCCTGCTTTGGGTCATAGAGGGCAAGGTGGGCACAGCACTGTATTATACCTCCCTTCTTGGTGGTATCTGAGGGTTTGTCCGGTGGGTAATAGTTTATAAAGGAATACTGGGGTGTGGGGTAGCTCCACTGATGGGCGCATATGGCGGAGTAGGAAACTATGCTCTTCTTTGCACCCACACCACCCATCCACCGGTAGCTCTTTCCATCCTTGAGCTTTATCTCTGCAGGTGGAACTGTTTCTCCGAGGTTTATCAGATAGCAGGGTGTGGCGGCGTGGGGGTAGAAAAATATATAGTTGACCTGTGGCTTTATGTCCTCTTCCTTAAGGGGAGTGCCATCTGACTTCACGAGGATAGCCTTTTTGTATGCCTGAAACATACCATCCTGTTGTTGGGCAAGTGCTTGAGAAAAAAGGGATGGGTCTATAAGGGAAGCCACAGCCATCGTTCCGCAGGTTTTTATAAAACCTCTTCTATCCATGCCTTTACCTCAATTGTTATTTTAAAACCTTTTAATGGCTAAAAGCAAATTTTGTGCCACGGGCAAAAACCTGTAAAAGCCTGAGGTAGATAGTTCACAAACTGTTTTTTGATGCATCCCGTGTTGCAAAGGGGAGGGACACCTCCCCTTTTTCCATCACGCAAACATGTCTCTGTACATAGCCCTTGCCCATTCGTAGGTGGACTTTGCCAGTGCCTCGGACCTGTCGTTTATGGTTCTTGGTTTTGGTGTTATCTTGTTTTCCTTCTCGTTGTATTCGTAGGTAACGCTTATGACTATGGCTTCCTGAGGTGTGCCATTTACCATGGAGTAGCAGACGTTTTCTGGCATGAGGCTTCCAGGCTTTATTTCTTTGCCCGCTATCCTTGAGGCTATAACCTTTGCCACTATCTTGCCCTGAGAGTTTGCCTGATGACCGCTCTTTGGATAAGCCACACCAAGGGCAGGTGATATAACATCACCGAGGAGGAACACGTTGGCATCCGCCTTCGCCTGGAAGGTTAGCGGGTCCTGGTCCGCCCAGCCTGTGGGTTTTCCTTCCTTGTCCTTTGCTATAAGGTCTGCCATCCAGACAAGCTCGCCTGCCTGCTGGGGTGGTATGATGTTGGCGTCTGCAAACTTAAAGTCCCCTGCTGTGGTCTTTATAACCTTCTTCATGGGGTCTATCTCTTTTATGGAAGCTTTGGTAACTACCTCCACTATACCAAGATAAACCTGCTCATAGGCCATCCTGAAGCCAGGACCTTTGGGTGCTATGTCATCCTTTGGATCAAGGAGTATGACCCTTCCCTTTACCTTGTTCCTCTTGAAGACCTCCGCCACCATGCAAGCCCTTTCGTAAGGTGCAGGTGGACATCTGTAGGCACCTGAGGGAACAGTTATAACAAAGTCACCCTGCTCAAATTCCCATATCTTCCTCTTCAGGGCAATATGCTCAGAGCCTGGTATGTAGGCGGCAGGGAAGTTTAGTTTCGTATACCTTATGAGCTCCTGATTGTCTCCAAACCAGGGTGCATAGTTATACCTTATTCCAGGTGTAAGCACAAGGTAGTTGTATTCCACATACCCTCTGGTTGTATAAACCCTCTTCTTGTCTCTTTCTATGGCTATGACCCTGTCGTTTAGGAACCTGTAACCATACTTTGCTGCGGGCTGGTTGTAGTCGTGAGATATGAAATCAAGGTTTACAAGGTTTGCAAGCCATGGGTTGGATATGGGACAGGAGAAGAAGTTGGGTCTTTGCTCTATAAGCACAACCTCTATGTTGGGGCTTTCCCTCCTGAGATACTTTGCCACCGTAAGACCTGCCCATCCGCCACCACACACTACCACGCGGTTCCCTTTTGGCGGTGGCATAAGAGCTTCCATCTTGACTATCCTCTCTGCGGCTGCAAATACGGGCTGGGACGAAAGCCCCACAGCTACTGCCCCTACTCCTGCGGACTTTAAAAGGTCACGCCTTGTAACCATCTTCTACCTCCCTTGTAAAAAAAGATTTTGGAAAAACTATAACTCCATACAGGACTGGCAGTCAATAAGAATTCTTGTATTCTATTATTAAGTATGCTTATTTAAGTATATATTAATAACACCGCTACAAAACTTAACAAAATTTTAAATACTGGCGTATATTTTATACCTTTATGATTTACACGGAGGTTTAAGATGCTGAGAAAGGGTGCGGACATTGTGATAGAAACTCTAAAGGAAGAGGGTGTGGAGTTTATATTCGGTCACCCCGGCGGTGCCATAATGGAGGTTTACGATGCTCTTTACAGGGACGGCTCCATAAAACATATTCTGGCAAGGCACGAGCAGGGAGCGGGTCATATGGCGGAGGGCTATGCCAAGGCTACCGGGAAAGTGGGCGTAGCCATGTCAACCTCCGGTCCCGGTGCCACTAACCTGGTGACTGCGGTTGCGGATGCTTACATGGACTCAGTTCCCGTGGTCTTCATTACCGGTCAGGTTCCTACCCACCTGATAGGTAACGATGCCTTTCAGGAAGTGGATATAGTGGGCATAACAAGAGCTATAACCAAGCACAACTTTCTGGTCAAAAACATAGAAGAATTACCCCTTATACTGCGTCAAGCCTTCTACATAGCAAGGACCGGACGCCCCGGTCCCGTGCTCGTGGACATACCTAAGGACATAACCCAGAAGCTGAGCGATGTGTCCATCCCCAACCTTGAAGCGGTAAAGGAATCCCTGCCAGGTTACAGACCCCATCTGGAAGGAAACCTACAACAGATAAAGAGGGCGGTGAGGCTCATGCTGGAAGCAAAGAGACCCGTTCTCTATGTGGGTGGTGGTGCGGTGCAGGCGGAGGCTCAGAGAGAACTGGTGGAGATGGCGGAGCTCATGAAAATACCAGTCACAACCACCAACATGGGTAAGGGTGCCTTTCCGGAGCTCCACCCCCTATCTCTTCACATGCTCGGAATGCACGGCACTTACTATGCCAACATGGCGGTATACAACTGCGACCTTCTTATAGCGGTGGGCGCTCGCTTTGACGACAGGGTAACGGGTAAGGTGGAAGAGTTTGCCCCTCAGGCAAAGATAATCCACATCGATATAGACCCGGCTTCCATTTCCAAAAACATAGTGGTGGATGTGCCTATAGTGGGCGATGTAAAGATAGTTCTGAGGAAGCTCCTCGAGGAGCTAAAGAGAGAGGGTGCAAAGGTTTTATATCCGGAGGAGAGGAAAAGATGGGTGGAGCAGATAGAGGGCTGGAAAAAAAGACACCCCCTAACCTACGCAAGGTCAGACAGAGTTATAAAACCCCAGTATGTGATAGAGCAGATATACGAGGCTACGAAGGGTGAGGCAATAGTTGCCACCGGTGTGGGTCAACATCAGATGTGGGCTGCCATGTTCTACAAGTATTCTTTCCCCAGACAGTTTATAAACTCTGGAGGTCTTGGCACCATGGGTTTTGGCTTCCCTGCAGGCATAGGGGCAAAGCTGGGAAGACCTGACAGAGAGGTTTTTGTGATAGATGGTGACGGCTCCTTTATGATGACCATGCAGGAGTTGGTGACCGCAGTGCAATACAGAGTGCCCGTCAGGGTTGCCATAGTAAACAACGGCTATCTTGGTATGGTGCGCCAGTGGCAGGAGCTCTTCTACGAAAGTAGATACTCGGAGGTGGACCTCTCGGTCCAGCCGGATTTTGTAAAGCTGGCGGAAGCCTGCGGAGCGGTAGGTTTCAGGGCGGAGAAACCTTCAGAAGTAAGAGAAATCATAGAGGAAGCTCTCAGGGTTAAAGATAGACCTGTTATTATGGACTTTCATGTGGATAGGGAGGAGAACGTTCTACCCATGGTGCCTGCGGGTAAATCTTACAGGGACATGATACTGGAAGATGGCAAGAAGTCGGTGGAGGCGGAGACCATGTATCTGGTCGGATAAGAAGGAGGTGTTCTGATGGCGGACATTACCGGAAGCGCAGGACTGGACACGATAAAGGCACCCCTCTTCAGAGAGGTAAAAAAGGGGGAGGTGCGGAAGCACGTATTGACCTTGACAGTGCGAAACGAACTTGGTGTGCTGGCACGCATTGCAACCCTTATAGCGGGTAAGGGCTACAACATAGAGGGTCTTTCTGTGGGTGAAACCCACGAGAAAGGTATATCCCGGATGACCCTTGAGGTTATAGGGGACGATGTGGTCATAGACCAGGTGGTAAAACAGCTCCGCAAGCTCATAGATAGCCTGAAAGTGAAGGACCTTACCGACACCCCCCATGTGGAAAGAGAACTCGCCCTTATAAAGGTTCACACCGCAACACCCAGAGCGAGGGACGAAGTTCTCAGGCTTGTGCAGATATTCAGGGCAAAGGTTGTGGATGTTTCACCTGAGACCTACACGGTGGAGATAACGGGTGCGGAGGACAAGATAAGTGCCTTTATAGACCTTGTCCGCCCCTTTGGTATAAAGGAAATGGCAAGGACGGGTAAGGTAGCCATGAAAAGAGAAGGCACACCTCAGGAAGAAGAATAAAGCTTTTGGAGGTTTTAGATGGAAGTGAAAGCTATGAGCTTTAAGGTGGAGGAAGTAAAAGACCCGGTAGGTGTCTTTGTCTTTGAGGATAGCACTGAAAACCTTCGTTTTCTTGGCGGTCTTAGAGAGCAGGTGGAAAAGCTCCTTTCAGCGGAGAACTTCAAGGGCAAGGAAGAAAGCCTGTCAAAGGTCAGTCTGCTGGTAGAGGGTGAGGTAAGGGTCTTTTATGTGGCAGGACTTGGCAAAAGGGAAAAGGCGGGTGAGGACACTTACCGCACAGCCGCCGCCCTGCTGTCAAAAAGAGCCAGCAAGGAAAAGGTAAAAAGGCTCTACCTATACGCAGGAGAGTTAGACTTCAGGACTTCCAAGGCGATAGCGGAAGGAGCAATATTAGGAAGCTATCGCTTTGACAAATACAAGACCAGGAAGGAAGAGGAGACCGGAGGACTTGAGGAGCTTTACCTGCAGGGTGGGCATCAGGAAGGAATAGACATGGGCAAAATAATGGCAGAAGCTCAGAACTTCACGAGAGACCTGGTGAACGAACCGGGTAATGTGATAAACCCCCTAACCCTTGCAGAGATTGCCCAGAGGATAGCTCAGGAACATGGTCTTGAATGTAAGGTCTATGAGGAGAAGGATATTCAGGAAATGGGTATGCAAGCTCTCTGGAGTGTGGGCAAAGGCTCAGCCACACCACCCCGCTTCGTCCACATGGTTTACAAACCACAGGGAGAGCCAAGGGCAAAAATTGCCATAGTGGGTAAGGGTCTTACCTTTGACAGTGGGGGTCTCAACATAAAGACGGGCGACTACATGAGAACGATGAAGATGGACAAGTCTGGCGCCTGTGCGGTCATAGGCATAATGAAAGCTCTGGCTAAGCTCAAACCCAGGGTGGAAGTTCATGGTATCTTTGGCGCCGCAGAGAACATGCCCGGGGGAACCGCCTACAGACCGGACGACATCATAAGAGCCATGAACGGTAAGACCATAGAGATAGACAACACGGACGCAGAGGGAAGGGTAACCCTTGCGGATGCCCTATCTTACGCCTCAAACCTGGGAGTTTCCAGAATCATAGATATGGCAACCCTTACCGGTGCCTGCATGGTTGCCCTGGGTGAATACACCGCAGGACTTTTCACCAACGATGAAGAGTTTGGTGAGGAACTTCTCAAACTTTCAAGGCTCACGGGCGAAAGGCTCTGGAAACTGCCTCTGGACGACAAAAGGCTCAGAGAAAAGATAAAGAAAGGTGAAGGAGACCTGCTGAACTCTGGCGGTCGCTATGGGGGTGCCATAACCGCCGCCCTGTTCCTTGAGGAGTTTGTGGGGGAAGGCATAAAGTGGGTGCACCTGGATATAGCAGGACCAGCCCACCTGCGAGAGGAGTTCTCCTACTACGCAAAGGGTGGCACGGGCTTTGGGGTTAGAACCTGCGTAGAGTATATTATGGAGCTCAGTGGGGGCACCTGAGCTCTCAGGTTGGTATAAAATTCTATGGGATGATAGCCCTTAAAGTCTATGTGAGCGGTATAGTGCAGGGGGTTGGATACAGGGCTTTTACCAAGAGGCTTGGAAGGAGCTACGGACTTTCGGGATGGGTAAGGAACTTGCCTGATGGAAGGGTGGAGGTGTTTGTTCAGGGAGATAGGGATGTGGTCTGGAGCTTTGTGAGGGAGCTGATGGAAGGGCCCCCTGCAGGGAGGGTTGACCGCATGGAACTTTTCAGGGAGGTGCCCAGAGATGAGGAAAGAGATTTTACTGTTAGGTATTAGCGCAAGCTTTGCCTTCGGGATAGAGTGCAGGGACTACAGAGTAAAGGAAGGAGACACACTTGAAAAGATATCTAAAAGAGAAGGCGTGGAACTTCAGAGCCTAAGGTCTGCCAACAGAGGTCTGCAGGAAGGGAAGCTGAAGGTGGGTCAGAAGCTGTGCATACCGGTAAAAACCAGAAGTGGAGGAGCCTATGCCATATATGAGGTAAAGAAGGGAGACACCCTTGAAAAGATAGCGGAGGACTTCGGGACCGATGCGAAAACACTCAAAGAGTTTAACAACCTCAGAAATGACAGGCTGGTGGAAGGGCAAAAGATAAAGATACCTGCAAGGAACGCGTCAAAGGCTAAAGAAGAAAGGAAGGTATCCTCAAAGAAGGAAGAAAGTTACGACCTATATATGGTAAAGTGCATTAGCAGAGCGATGTTTCAAAGGCTACGGGTGTGCCTCTCAGGGAGCTGGAAAGGCTCAACCCCTGAGCTGAAGGGTAAAATTCTGGAGACTAGGGTAAAGGTGCCAGAAGGTAGCCTCTCAAAAAGAGATAGGGAAGATTATGATATCTACAGGGTTAGGAGGGGAGGGAAGCTCTCACATGTGGCAGAGGCTACGAGAATACCCATTAAGGAACTTGAGAGGCTGAACCCTGAGTTGAAGGACAGATGGCTGGAACCGGGCACGCAGGTAAAGGTGCCTAAGGGTGCAAAAGAAGAGAGAGAAGATAGAGGGGAAAAGTATGAAATCTACAAGGTGAAGAGGGGTGCGAAGCTTGAACATGTGGCAAAGAGCACTGGCACACCCCTGAAGGAGTTGGAAAGGCTCAATCCAGAGCTGAAGGGTAAGTGGTTGCCCGCAGGAACACAGGTAAAGATACCCCTCAGAGAGGCTCAGGAAGACAGAAGGAGGGCAAAGGGAGAGGAGGTTTATGGGTTTTACACTCTTAAAGAGAGAGGCAAGCTGAAGGATGTTTCAAAGGCTACGGGTGTGCCTCTCAGGGAGCTGGAAAGGCTCAACCCCGAGCTGAAAGGTAAAACCCTGAAGGCGGGCACAAGGGTAAAGGTGCCAGAGAAAGAAGAAATGGCAAAAAACCCTCAGGAAACCATGCCCCAGAGGAAGGAGGAAAGGTCTCTCTTGGGTGAATTTGAAAAGGGAAGTGCGGTAGTCCCGCCTTCCATACCGAAGGGCATAAGCATCCAGCTGCCGGTTGAAGGTAAGGTGGCAAAGGTGCCAAAGGGTCTGGAGATATACGCACCCTGCTCCTCACCCATAAAAGTGGTGGAGGAGGGAAGGGTAATATACAGCGGGGGAGACCTTCAGGCTTACGGGAACATGGTTATAGTGGAGCACGAAGGCTTTATATCCCTTTACGCTTACAACGAGGCTAATCTGGTGAAAAGGGGGGACAGGGTAAGCAAAGGTCAGGTTATAGCGAGGCTTGGTAAAAAGAACAACTCTGAGGATTGCACCCTCAGGTTTGAGTTGAGGAACAAGGAGGGCATACCCCTTGACCCCACCGAATATCTCAGGGATATTCAGTGAACAACCGGTCTCCAATATCACCCACGCCGGGCACTATGTAGCCCTTGCTGTTAAGTTCTCTATCCACCTTTATGAGGAAAAAGTCCACCTCCGGGTGTGAAGACAGGACCTTCTCCAAACCCTGGGGTGATGCCAGCAGGTTCAGGCATAATATCTTCTCTGGCTTCATGGGCTTTACTTTCTCAAGAGCCATGTGGAGTGTTCCACCTGTTGCCAGCATAGGGTCGAGTAGCACCACCCATCTATCCTTTATTTCTGGAAGCCTGCTGTAATACAGCCGCGGTGTGAGGAGCTCTTCCTCTCTTTTTATTGCCAGAAAGCCCACCTTTGCCCCGGGGAGAGCCTTGAGGGCGCCGTTGAGCATAGGAAGCCCTGCCCTGAGTATGCAGAGAAAGACAACCCTATCCTCCTCAATAAATTCAAAGATACCATCACCTGTGGGCGTTTCTATGAGCCTTTCTCTTCTGGGAAAACCCTCGGTCACATGGGGCATTGCCATGAGGGTGAGCTCTTCCACCAGAGCTCTGAGAGCCTGCGGTTGGGTGTGTTTATCTCTGATGAGGTTCAGCTTGTGGTTCAGTAGGGGATAATCAAGCACTTTCAGTGCCATTCACAAACTCCTTTATACGCACAAAGGTGCCCTGCTGACCCTTTATAACTCTCTTCACCGTCCTTATCTCATAAATCTGGCTGTCGTTCCTTATAACACCACCCTTTTCCAGTATGTCCCAGAGGCTCTTGAGCATGTTGTCTATGTCTCTCCTTCTGTGGTTCGGGAGCAGGAGTTCCACATCAACAGAGAGCTTTCCTTCAAAGGGTTCTCCCGAATACTGTTCTCTTATCTCCCAGAGAGCTCTCACTTCCCAGTTTTTTACCCTCGGTGGTTTGAAAACCTTACCACCCTTCCTGCGTATGTATCTGTTGCTCTTCGGCACCGGAAGCAGGGAAAGCCTTAACTCTATCATCTCCTGAGAAGAAGGGTACAGATAAGGGCGGTTAACAGGAGGCTAAGAAGGTTCACCACCAGGGATATGCCATGCCATCTTATGAAAGCATCGTAGTCCAACCCCTTGAGCCCGTGGGTGGTAGGCAGGATGTAGAAGAGATGGAAGGCGTGGAGTAGGAGGTTCATGAAGGCTAAAAGAGGTAAAAGTCTCCCAAGCCTGAACCCCAGCAGGAAGGTCAGAAGTGAAACCCCAAGACCAAGGCTAAAATAGACTGGGAATACCCTCTCCACCAGGCTACCTGCCTGTTCCTTCTGCAGGACACGGAAGAGGGTGGGGGCAAGGAAAAAGCTGAAGAAGGAGCCAAGACCCAGATAGGCGGAGTTTAGAAAGAGCAAAAACCTGTCCATTATTCTCTCACAACCGGGAGCTGGTAGGCTTTCAGGGTTTGCAGGAGTTTCCTCTCGTTCTCCGGCTTCATGGGGCAGAGGGGGAGCCTGAACTCCTTTTCACACATGCCGAGAGCCCAGCAGGCGGTCTTTACCGGTATGGGGTTGGTCTCTATGAAGAGCACTTTGAAAAGGTCAAAGAGACGGTAGTGCATTTCTCTTGCCCTATGAAATTCACCCTTTAGAACATAGTCCACCATTGCCTTTACCTCCCTCGGCATGAGGTTGTTGGCAACGGATATGACACCTTTAGCACCCAAAGCCATCATGGGCAGGGTTAAAGAGTCGTCGCCGGACAGGATGGTAAAGTTTTCGCCTAAAAGCTTCCTGAGCTCCGATATCCTGTCCATGTTTGGTGTGGATTCCTTTGAACCTACTATGTTGGGGCAGTCCTTTACCAGCCTGTAGACGGTCTCGGGCGCGATCTCCACGCCGGTTCTGGAAGGTATGTTATATAGGATGATGGGGATGTCCACCTCCTCCGCCACGGTTTTGAAATGCTGGTAGATGCCTTCCTGTGTGGGTTTGTTGTAGTATGGCACCACGAGAAGACAGGCATCCGCACCCACCCTCTTGGCATGGAGGGTTAGCTCTATGGCTTCATGGGTTGCGTTGGCGCCGGTGCCCGCTATCACCTTTATCCTGCCCTTTGCATAACTTACCGCATGTTCTATAACCTTCTCGTGCTCCTCAAAGGTAAGGGTTGGGGACTCGCCGGTGGTGCCACACACCAGGATAGCATCCGTGTGGTTGTTAACATGAAATTCTATGAGGCTCTCAAGAGCTTTAAAGTCCACTTCCCCTTCCTTAAAGGGGGTTATGAGGGCAACGATGGAACCATAAAACATGCAGAAGATTATAACACTGGGTGAGCACTCTTAACAACCTTGAAAACTGTTTCTTTGAACCTCTCACCCCTATCTCTGTAGTCTCTGAACATGTCAAAGGAAGCGCAGGCGGGCGAGAAGAGAATCACATCACCCGGTCTTGTCAGCTCAAAAGCCCTGCCCACCGCGCTCTCAAGACTTTCCGCCAGGTAGACTTCACAGCCCTTCCAGGCTCTTGCTATCCTTTCCTTTGCCTCACCCAGAAGAATACAAGCCCTTGTCTTTTCCTTTACCAGTTCTCTTAAAACCTCGAAGTTTCCACCCTTGTCTCTACCACCTGCGATAAGCACCACTCTACCTTCCTCGAAACTCTCAAGGGCAGACTTGAGGGCATTGGGGGTTGTGGACTTGGAGTCGTTGTAAACATCCACCCCCAAAAAGCTACCTAAGTATTCCATCCTGTAGGGTAAGCCCTCAAAGCGGTAGAGGACCTCCCTTATGACCTCTATGGGCACATCTAAGAGGACACCTATGCTACCAGCAAAGAGGGCGTTGTGCCAGTTGTGCTTTCCCTTTATCCTGAGCCTTTCTACCTCAAAGAGCTCCTTACCCATAAAGTAAGCCTTTCCACTCTTTATGTATCCCTCAGAGCCTTCTCCAAGAAGAAACAGCCTTCTGGCTCTGCTCTCAGTATCTCTCACCCTTATGTCCGTGGCATTGAGCAGGAGGAAGTCCTCCTTTTCCTGCCTTGCAAAGATGTTTCTCTTGCTCCAGAGGTAGTCCTCCAGGTCCGGATGCCAGTCTAAGTGGTCTTCGGAGAAGTTAAGAAAGGCGCCTATGTGGGGCTTGAAGGTCTTCAGCGTCTTTCCCTGAAAGGAGGACACTTCCAGCACCGCAAGAGAGAAGGGGTTTTTCAGCACTATCTGAGAAAAGGGCGTGCCTATGTTTCCCCCTTCTTCCGTGTTGGCATAATACTCTCTCAATATAAGGTAGGTGAGCCTGGTAGTGGTAGACTTACCGTCGGTGCCGGTTATGGCTATAGCCTTTCCTCTGAAGAACCTCCAGGCAATTTCCAGCTCACCTATGACCTCAACACCCCTCCTCTCAGCCTCTCGCCAGAGGGGATGCGAGGGTGGTATGCCCGGGGAAAGAACCACCAGGTCCACCAGCGGAAGGTATTCTCGGAAGTCCTTACCCTCCGCGTCATCCCCTGCGTAGACCTCAAAACCCTTCGCCTTCAGAAGCTCAAGGGCGGACCTTCCGCTAACGCCAAGTCCCCAGAGGAGAACCTTCCTCATATCACAGCTCCCTGTGTATACCTTCCAAGTATACCCTCTCGAGTATCTTTCTGGCTATGGGCGCCGCAACCGCACCGCCCGAACCGCCATGTTCCACCAGCACACCTATAATGAAAAGGGGGTCTCTGTAAGGTGCAAAGCCCACAAACCAGGCATGGTCTCTGAGATGGTAGGGAAGGTATTTCCTTCTGGCGCTGTGGACAGATACCTGGGCGGTGCCTGTCTTGCCCGCTATCTCCACAAGACTAGAGCTGGCAGAGACCGCAGTGCCAGCCCTCACCACATCCCTCAGGGCTTCCCTGACAAGGGCAAAGTATTCGGGCTTAGCCCTTACCAGCCTGTATACCTTCCTCTGTGCCCTCCATACTACCTTACCCTGGGCGTCTATCTTTTCTTTTACCAGAAGAGGTCTGTATATGACGCCGTTGTTGGCAATAGCCATCATCATCAGGGTCTGTTCGAAGAGGGTGGACTTCATAAAACCCTGTCCTATTGACATGTTCACCGTGTCGCCCCCGTACCAGGGCTCTTTTGTTCTGCTTCTTTTCCACTCGGGTGTGGGTATGAAACCCTTTAAAAGAGGCAGGTCAAAGGGTATGTCCTCACCGTAAGAGAACTCTCTGAGAACCCTTTCCATATCCCTCGGACCCAGCCTGTAATAGCCATAATGGTAGAAGTATACATCGCAGGAATCTCTTATGGCTCTATGAAGGTTCACCCAGCCGTGTCCTGACCTGTTCCAGCAGAAGAAATCCCTCTTGCCCAGCTCAAAACTGCCCCTGCACACCACACCCTCTTTTGCTGATACACCCTTCTCAAGAAGGGCAATGCCAAGAGCCGGCTTTATCACCGAGGCAGGTGGATATCTCGCGTGGGTTACTCTGTTAAAGAGGGGTTTGAATTTATCCTTGTTGTAATCTTCCCAGAGCTCCGATATCCTGTTGGGGTCAAAGGAAGGATAGCTCAGCAGGGTCAAAACTTCTCCCGTTCTCGCGTCCAGCAGGAGCACCGCACCCGCCCTCTGCCCCGAACCTCTGAAAACCTCGTAGGCTATCCTCTGTATTCTTAAATCTATCGTGGTAACGAGGGTTGTGCCCTTCTCCGGCTCCACATAGCCAACCTTGCCCGTTATGCGACCTACTGCGTTCACGCTCACCTCCTCCGCCCCAACCTTACCCAGGAGTTCTCCATCAAAAGCTCTCTCCAAAGCTTGCACCCCTACCAGGCTCTGGGGTCCTATCCTCTCCCCATACCTCTGCAGGTGAGCCTCCGTTGGATAGGTTACATAACCAACCACATGGGCGCACACCTCGCCATGAGGGTAAGTGCGCGAGGGCAAAGTGTTTATAAAGATACCCGGAAGTTTGTAGCTGTGGTTGTAGAACCTATCTATCTCCTCCTGCGTCTTCAACTCCATCAGAAGAAGGGGCTCTATGGCTTTTCTTTTCCTCAGGCTTTCAGGGTCTATCTCTATACCGAAGACCTCTTTAAGGTTTGCGAGGACTTCCTCCAGCCCACCACCTTCCTGCAGTTTTTGATGGTCAAGGAGAAGCATGTATCTTGGCGTGTCATGGGCTAACTTTTCACCCCTCCTGTCCAGTATATCACCTCTCTGGGGATATATGACCCTTTTCCTTATATAGTTCTTCTGGGCAAGCTCTCCGTAATACTTACCCTTGAATACCTGAAGGTAAAGGAGCCTGAGGGCTACCAGAAGGTAGGAAAACACACCAAAAAAGATAAGGAAAAGAAGGCGTCTCCTACTCATACCTCACCCTTAGGATACCATCTTGATATTATCAGGAGAAAAATAAATTCCAGAAGAAAACCCAGGAGGGTCAACCCCGGTTTAAACTCTGAAAAGTATTTTAGACGAAAGAGGGCAAAAAGGCAAAGCCTTTCCATAAGAGAAAGGGGAACATAGGCGAGGAGCAGAGAGGACCTGTTTAGAAGTTCAAACCTTGACTTCATCGCGTTTACTGCCATTGTAAATAGGGTATGGCTGAAAAGGTGCAGACCCAGAGAATCCTGAAGCAGGTCAAGGGAAAGACCGGAGAAGGTAGCCTTCTTAAGCCCGTATCCCTTTTCTCTCATGAGCTCAAAGAAAAGGTATGCCAGTAAGAGATTGGGCGCAAAGAGGAAGCTCTGAAAAAAAATCATGAGCACCGAGCTCTGAAAGTAAGCGAGCAAAACTGCCAGGAGGTAAAATCTCATAGCTCTTCTTTTATAACTATGCAGAGAGATAACCTTCTTATGTCCACCGCCGGTCTCACTTCCACCCTTTTAAAAAAGCTCTTACCTTCCTGATATACACTGTGGACGGTGCCTATGGTCAGCTGGGGAAAGTTCTTCCCGGGCACCCTCAGAAACACCACATCACCCACCTTTACCTCATCTTCCAGGTTCACATGCAGAAGAGAGCCGTAGGGATGACCCCCTCTGTATATGTAAGCCTTATCACCTAACAGGGCACTTATGGAAAACTCCTGAGAAAAAACAGTTCTTACCCGAGAAGAACCTCCATAAACCCTGTCCAATATACCCACCAGGTTATCTCCATGAAAGACCACCATACCCTCTTTTAGCCCCGCACCCTGTCCCCTGTTTACTATAAGGAAGGTATCGTTGCCCGAGGGGTCGTAGGCTATCACGCTGGCGTAAAGCAGGGGGTAATGCTTTAGCTCAGGGGTGAGCTCTATTAATTTACTGATATGGAGAAGGTTGGTTTCACAGGTCTGGAGTTGGGTTCTGTAAATGGCACACTCTTCCAGCTGACCCCTCAACCTTCTGTTCTCCTCGCCTACTCTGCTCAAAAGCACATAGGTTTCTAATGCCTTTCTGGTACTTTCCACCACAAGACCTTTAAGCTCAAAAAAAATAATTCTAACCATAAGCCTGAGAAAGTTGTAGGCTTTATTCACATAAGGAAGGGTGGAAGGGTTGGAAAAGTAGAGAAGTAAGCTGAGAGAGAGAAGAAGAAAGGCGGGTCCCTGTCCTTTCATGCCATGGAGACTTTTCTGATAAGTTCTATGTTGTCCAGAACCTTTCCTACTCCCCTAGCTACTGCAGTTATGGGGTCTTCGCAGTATTGGGTCTTTATACCTGTCTCGCGCTCAATCCTTACATTAAGGTTTTTGAGGAGAGAGCCACCACCTGCAAGAGTTATACCCCTGTCCGCTATGTCGGAGGCAAGCTCGGGCGGAGTCCTTTCGAGGGCGGACTTTATGGCGTTTATTATGGAAGAGACCACATCTTCGAGAGCTTCCATCACATCCCTGTTGCTTATACTTATAACCTTAGGCAGACCGGTTATGTCTCTGCCCTTTATATCGGTAAACCTCTCCTCCTCCTCGTATATGGCACAACCCAACTCTATCTTTACCCTCTCTGCGGTCTGCTCCCCTATCAAAAGGTGATGCTTTTTCTTCACGTGCTGTATTATTGCCTCCGTCATCTCATCTCCAGCAACCCTTATGGAGTTGGATACCACTATACCTGCAAGGGATATTACCGCTATCTCCGTGGTCCCTCCGCCTATATCCACCACCATGTTGCCTATAGGTTCCTCTATGGGTAGCCCTGCCCCTATGGCTGCCGCCATGGGTTCTGCTATCAGATAGACTTCTCTGGCGCCTGCGCTTTTTGCGGCGTCTATCACCGCCCTTTTCTCCACCTGCGTAACCCCTGAGGGCACACCTATAACTACCCTGGGCTTCGCCTTGAAAAAAGTCCCCCCTATAGCCTTGTTTATAAAGTGAGAAAGCATAACCTTGGTTGACTCAAAGTCTGTAATCACCCCATCTCTGAGGGGTCTTACTGTCTGTATGTTCTCCGGTGTTTTTCCCAGCATCTCCTTTGCTTCCTTACCCACCGCCAGAACCCTACCGCTCCGCACATCAACGGCAACAATGGAAGGTTCGTAAAGCACTATACCCTTACTCTGAGCGTAAACTACCGTGTTTGCGGTTCCAAGGTCTATGCCTATGTTGTTGGATACAAGCCCCAGAAGGTTTGCCAATTTGCTTAACATCCTTATTATTATAAACTATGGAGACAGCCCTATACAGAAAACAGGAAGAGAGACTTTTTAAAATAGTGGGTGGGGAGGATGAACTTCTGAAAAAAGCCATTGAATTCATAGAGGAAAGGCATGCGGGGCAGTTTAGAAGGTCGGGCGAGCCTTATGTGGTTCATCCATTAGAGGTAGCCCTCTATCTTGCAGAGTTAGGCATGGACAGGAGCACCATAATAGCGGGTCTCCTTCACGATGTGCTTGAGGATACCAGCACCAGCTATCAGGAGCTTATGGAGAACTTCGGTAAGGAGGTGGCGGACATTGTGGAGGGGGTAACAAAACTGGGTAAAATACACTTTAAAGACCTTCAGACCCAGAAAGCGGAGAATTACAGGAAGCTGGTCCTTGCCTTTTCAAAAGACTTAAGGGTCATCTTTGTAAAACTTGCGGACAGATGGCATAACATGAAAACCCTTCAGTGTTTTGGAAGGGAAAAGCAGGTAAGGATTGCCAGGGAAACCCTTGAGATATATGTGCCCATAGCCAACAGGCTCGGGCTATGGAAGATAAAGACGGAGCTTGAAGACCTGTGTTTTATGTATCTATATCCAAAGGAATACGAGGAGGTGAAGGCTTTTGTTGGCAGGAGTAGAAAGGAGCTGGAGGACTACTTAAAAAGGGTCTTCATACCCACCTTGAAGGAGGGGCTAAGGGAAGCCGGCATCAAAGCCCATGTAACTTACAGACCTAAACACCTTTACAGCATCTGGCAGAAGACCCTGCGCAAGGGCATAAGGTTGGAGGATGTGCACGACCTTCTGGGCGTCAGGGTAATAGTTAACACGGTGCAGGAGTGTTATCTGGTGCTTGGTCTGGTGCATAGCATCTTCAAACCTGTGCCGGGCAAGTTTGATGACTACATATCTCTGCCCAAGCCAAACCTTTACCAGTCTCTCCATACAGCGGTCATAGGACCCAAGGGCAGGATGGTGGAGGTTCAGATAAGGACCTGGGAGATGCACGAGAGGGCGGAGAAGGGTATCGCCGCCCACTGGGCTTACAAAGAGGGTAGGAATTCGCAGGACAGCGGTGTATACTCCTGGCTGAAGGGTCTTGTGGAAAGCGTTCAGGGCAGTAAGAACCCGGAGGAACTCCTGGAGAACCTCAAGCTTGAGCTTTTTTCGGAGGAGGTCTTTGTCTTCACACCAAAGGGAGACCTGCTGGTGCTACCAAAGGGGGCAACACCGGTAGACTTTGCCTACCACATACACACAGAGGTGGGTAACCACTGTGCGGGTGCGAAGGTAAAGGGGAGGATAGTGCCTCTCAACTACAAACTCCAGAACGGCGATATGGTAGAGATAATTACAAGCCCTACCAAGAAGCCGAACCCCGAGTGGCTCAACTTTGTGGTTACCTCAAGGGCAAAGAACAAAATACGGGCGGTGCTTAAAGAACTGGAAAGAGAAAGACATCTTCAGGCAGGTAAGGAAAGGTTTGACCAGCTCGCAAACAGGCTGGGTGTAAATAAGGAAACCCTTCTTAAAAAACTTCTGGAAGAGACAAAAGCAAGGACGGAGGAGGAGCTATTTCTCCTGCTGGGTAGTGGTAGGCTATCAAAGGAGAAGGTCTTTTCTCTCTTCAGGAAAAACCAGAAGGAAAAAGCTCAAGAGAAGGTGGAGGATGTTATTCAAATAGGTGGGCTCGGTAATGTGCTCCATAGCCTTGCGGACTGCTGTAACCCCTTGCCGGGGGAGGAGGTCTACGGGGTGGTTACAAGGGGTAAGGGGCTTGTTATACACTCAAAGGAATGTCCGAACCTAGCTCATATAAGGAAGGTTTCACCGGAGAAGGTCCTGAGGGTTCTGTGGAACAGGTATCAGGGACTCCATCCTGTAAGGATAAGGCTGGTGGTAAAAGACAGGATAGGTATGCTGGCAGAGGTCACCTCCACCATATCAAGGGTAGGGGCGAATATCACCGAGGCAAGGACCAGAAGCCTTCCTTCCGGCGAAGCCCTCATGGACTTTACCCTTCAGGTGGAGAGCCACGGGAGCTTTTTAAAGGTCAGAGAACCCTGCCAGGCTCTGGAGGGCGTGGAGAGCTTTCATAGGCTCATGGGTTGAAACTGAAGGCTTCCGTCGGAGAGGTCCACCCGCACTTTCTGTCCATCACGCACCTCGCCCTTTATGATAAGGTTGGCGAGGGGTGTCTCCAGATGCTTCTGCAGGGCCCTTTTGAGAGGTCTTGCTCCGTAAGCTGGGTCATAGCTGAGCCTTACAAGATGCTCCTTTGCACTTTCCGTGAGCTCCATCCTTATGTTTCTCTCCGATAGCCTTCTGTTTATGCTTCCTACCAGCAGGTCTATTATCTGGAAGAGCTCTTTCATTGTCAAGGGTTTGAAAACAATAATCTCATCCACCCTGTTGAGAAACTCCGGTCTGAAGTGGTAACGGAGCTCCTCAAGCACCTTTTCCTTTGCCTTTTCAAACTCTTTCCAAACCTTTTCCTCCTCACCGTCCACAGATATGCTCAGAAGGTATTGAGAACCTATGTTGGAAGTCATTATTATCACCGTGTTTCTAAAGTCCACTGTCCTTCCGTGAGAGTCGGTAAGCCTGCCATCGTCCAGCACCTGCAGGAAAAGGTCAAAAACTCGGGGGTGAGCCTTTTCTATTTCATCCAGCAGGATAACTGAGTAGGGCTTGCGACGCACCGCCTCCGTGAGCTTTCCGCCTTCCTCATAGCCTACATAACCCGGAGGTGCACCTATGAGCTTAGCAACGCTGTGCTCCTCTTTAAACTCAGACATGTCCAGTCTTATGAGTGCATCCTCGTCTCCAAAAAGGAGCTCCGCAAGGGCTTTGGAGAGCTCCGTCTTTCCCACACCAGTAGGACCGAGAAAGAGAAAGCTGGCTATGGGTCTTTTTGGGTCTTTAAGACCCGCTCTGGCTCTCCTTATTGCTTCTGAGACCGATACCACCGCGTGTTCCTGATTTATGACCCTTTTGTGGAGCTCTTCCTCTAACCTCAGGAGCTTTTCCCTTTCCTCTTCCTTGAGCCGTGTTACTGGAATGCCAGTCCATTCGGAGACTACCTGAGCCACATCCTCCCAGACCACTACCAGCTCCTGAGCTTTTTTGGATTCAAGCTCTTTGAGCTCCTTCTCCAGCTTTATTCTCTCAATCTTGAGGTTTGCTTCCCTCTCGTAGTCTCCAGCTTCGGAAGCCCTGAGTATTTCCTGGTCCAGCTCCTCCATCCTTTTCCTTATCTCTGACAGCTTTACCTCCGCACCCCCAGTTTTTGAAAGAAGTGCCTGTTTTTCCTTTTCCATCTGAACCTTCTTTATCTTGAGCTGGGCTTCCTTCTCATAGTTGCCCTCAAGGTAGGCTTTCTGTATGTCCTCCTCAAGGGTGCGAAGCTTTCTCTCTATCTCCTGCACTTCTGGAGGCAGAGATATTGCGGAGAGCTTCTTGCGGGCTGATGCCTGGTCTAAGGCATCAATAGCCTTATCCGGCAGTTTTCTAAAAGTTACATACCTTCTTGTGAGCTTTACAGCAGATTCAAGAGCTTCCTCCGATATGCTTACCTTGTGGTGCTTTTCTAACTTGGGCTTTAGCCCCTTCAAGATTTCTAAGGTCTCCTCCTCGGTGGGTTCTTCCACATATATGGGTTGAAATCTTCTCTCAAGGGCCGGGTCCTTCTCTATGTGCTTTCTGTATTCGTCCACTGTGGTTGCTCCTACCACCCTTATCTCACCGCGGGCAAGGGGTGGCTTGAGCATATTGCCTGCGTCAATGGCACCCTCCGCCCTGCCTGCGCCCACCACTGTGTGGATTTCGTCTATGAAGAGTATGACATTACCCTTCTGCTTTACTTCCTCCAGCAAGCTTTTGAACCGCTCCTCAAACTCACCCCTGTATTTGGAACCCGCTATGAGCGACCCCATGTCTATGGCGATAATAAGTTTGTCCTGGAGCTCTACAGGCACTTCCTTGTTTACTATTCTCTGGGCAAGCCCTTCCACTATGGCGGTCTTTCCCACTCCCGGGTCACCCACCAGCACGGGGTTGTTTTTGGTCCTTCTCAGAAGCACCTCTATGAGCTGGTTTATCTCCTTTTCTCTACCTATGACTGGGTCCAGCTTGCCCTCCCTGCCCATCTGGGTCAGGTCAATGCCAAACCTCTCCAGGGCAGATTTTTCCTCTTCTCTAAGCTCTTGGCTTACATCCTTCATCTTCTCACCTCCTGTTATGTCTTCTAAAATCTTACCTGCCAGAGTGTCTCTGGCTTCCGCAAGACTTGCCACAATGTGGTATGGCTCCACTTGAGAACGCCCTTCCGCCACAGCCCTGTCTTGAGCCTTCTCAAGGACCCTCAGAAGCTTTTCTGAATAGTCAAAGGCTGGCTCCTTTCCAAAGACTACCCTGCTCACTGCGTCCTTTACCCTGTCCGGTGAAATACCCAGCTCTTTTACCTGCTCCACAAGGCTGGAATTTTCCATCGCCTTTCGGATAAGACCATCAATGCCGAGCTTGTTCTCAAGGAAGGCTCTCACGTCATCCGCCCTAAAAAGGGCGGAGAGGCTTTTCTCCACACCTTCCAGCTGGCTCCTGTATTGACCCTCCAGCCGTTCAAGGCGAGCCAGTTCCACCTGGAGCTCCTGATAGGTCCAGTAGTCGCCATACTGTCTTGCCTTTGTCAGCTCTCTTCTTATTCTGTCTTTGGCTGTGGCTAACTTACTCAGCTCCCCCTGCACCTGTCCTATGTCTGACTTAACCTGCATAATCTTGCTACGCAGGTCTATAAGGTGTCTGGCTTCTTGCTCCACCGCACGGGCAACCTGCAAAAGGAGCTTCTCCAAATACTCGGACACCTTGCGATAGAAAGCCTTCGGGTCTACTCCTTTCTTTTCAAGATACTTTGCCAGGGCAGACTTCTCGTCCGATAAAAAGGAGAGCAGAAGATGGTCTGTATCCACCTTGCTGTCCCCCCTTTTCTTTGCAAGCTCCTTTGCCCTGCTCAGGTATTCCAGAGACTTTGCGGACAGCAAATTTTCACTGAACATACGCGCCTCCTATTTACATTGACTTTTATAATATCCTTTAGTGTATTTTTGTCAAGTTTTCGCAGCGGTCAGTTAGTTCTGAACCTTTCTATGCTGGAAAATTTTTTAAACCCTCTCGGTGGTAAAATAGTAGGGATGAGACTTTTGGTGGTTAAGTTCGGTGGAACCTCTGTGGGAAGCCTTGAACGCGTTCAAAACGCTGCAAAGAGGGTTCTTCAAAAGTTAAAGGAAGGCTACAAAGTGGTAGTGGTTTCCTCTGCAATGGCTGGCGAGACCGACAGGCTTATAAACCTTGCCAGACAGATAGAGCCGGTGCCTTCAGAGAGAGAGTTGGATATGCTCATATCCACCGGTGAACAACAGGCTATAGCTCTTTTTGCACTGACCCTTCAGAAGTTGGGTGTGCCTGCGGTTAGTCTCTGCGGTTGGCAGGTGCCTGTGATAACCGACGATGTGCATACAAAGGCGAGGATAAGGAAGATAGGCGTTCAGAGGTTAAAAAATCTCCTTCAGGAAGGTTATACGCCAGTGGTGGCGGGCTTTCAGGGTGTGACAGAAAGCTGGGAAATAACAACTCTGGGAAGGGGAGGCTCTGACCTCTCCGCAGTTGCCCTTGCCTATGCTCTCGGTGCGGACTGCGAGATATACACGGATGTGGAGGGCGTCTTTACTGCAGACCCAAGGATAGTGCAAAGGGCGAGGAAGATACCCGTCATATCCTACGAGGAGATGCTGGAGATGGCTTCTCTTGGTGCCAAGGTGATGCAGGCAAGGAGCATAGAGTTTGCAATGAAATACAATGTGAGGATACATGTGAGGAGCTCTTTCAGCGACGGTGAAGGGACCTGGATAGTCCCGGAGGAGGAAGTTATGGAAAAGAGCGTGGTAAGAGCTATAACCCTTGAGAGGAACGAATCAAGGATAACCGGCGGCGAGGCAGCGTCAGGACCGGGGCATAGCCTATCAGATTTTTAAAGCCCTGGGTGATGCCCACATAGTGGTGGATATGATAGTTCAGAACGTTTCTCATCAAGGATATACGGACATGTCCTTTACGGTCAACAGAAACGATGCAACAAAGGCGGAGCAGATAGTGAGAAAGGTGGCTCAGGAGATAGGGGCTCAGGAGGTGGTCAGAGATGACCGTATAGCCAAGGTCTCGGTGGTAGGCATAGGCATGAGGAGTTCCTACGGCACGGCGGCAAAGGTCTTCGAGGTGCTCTACAGAGAAGGCATAAACATCATGGCTATATCCACATCCGAGATAAAGATTTCCTGTCTCATTGAGGACAAATACGGAGAGCTCGCCTTGAGAGAGCTTCACTCCGCCTTTGTGGAAGAAGGGGAGGAGGTAAAGGTAGTCAATGAGCCTTGACAGAGAAAGAGTTCTGGAAATACTCGAAAGGTTTGGAAGCCTGAAGGTTCTCGTGGTTGGGGATGTGATACTGGACAGGTATGTTTTTGGAAAGGTGGAGAGGATATCGCCTGAGGCACCCGTTCCTGTGGTGGAAGTGCAGAAAGAGGAGTTTAGGCTGGGTGGAGCTGGCAACGTGGCAAACAATCTGGCAAACCTTGGGGTCAAAACCAGCCTTCTGGGTCTTGTAGGACAGGATTATGGAAGGCACATAGTAAGAGGGCTTTTGAAAAGAGGTGGAGAGGACCTTATGGTAGAAGACCCAGAAAGACCAACCACGGAGAAGATGCGGGTGGTTGCTCTCTCTCAACAGCTTTTGCGTGTGGACAGCGAGAGTAAAAAAGCAGTGGAAGGCAGGGTGCTTGAAAAGCTTCTGCAGAGGCTTGAGGTAGAGGTGGACGGCATAGTAGTCTCAGACTATGCCAAGGGTGTGGTATGCAGAGAGCTGATGGACAGGGTCAGGGAGAGAAAGCTTTTCTTCTCGGTGGACCCAAGACCTCAGAACGGGAACCTCTATGTGGGTGCGGGCCTTATGACCCCAAACGAAAGGGAAGCAAAGTCCATGCTTCAGGAAGAAAACCTTCAGAGCCTTGGCTGGAGACTGAAAAGGGAGCTCCGCCTGGGCACTCTGGTGATAACCTTGGGTCAGAGGGGCATGGCTCTTTTTGATAGAGACTTCAAGGTCTTTCCCGCAAGGGCAAGGCAGGTCTACGATGTCTCCGGTGCAGGTGATACGGTGGTGGCAGTGCTTACCGCCTGTGCCCTCTCCGGTGTTGACTGGGATACCGCCTGCGAGCTGGCAAACCTCTGCGCAGGTATAGTGGTAGGAAAGCTCGGCACCGCAGTGGCAAAGCCCGAGGAGATTCTCCAGAGCTTTGAGGAAGGGTGCAGAGTTTGAAGGGCTTGCGGTTCAATACCTTCAGAGCCTTGGCTACAGCATACTTTACAGAAACTATCACTGCAGGCGCGGCGAGATAGACATCGTCGCCCTTGATGGTGAGGTGCTGGTCTTTGTGGAGGTAAAGGGGGGAAGGAGTAAGGTCTTTGGAGATCCGGCGGAAAGATTGAGCAGGGAAAAACTTCAAAGGGTGCTTGCATGTGTGGAGGAGTTTCTTGAGAAACATCCCGCGGAGAGCTACCGTCTTGAGGTGGTGGTAGTTAGAGGTAAAGAGGTGGAGCACATAAGAGAAGTTTTCTGAAAGCTACCTTCTGTAAACTTGAAGGAAGGCGTTAAAAAGCCTATCCACATTAAGACACTCTCTTTCCTGACAGACCTGAGGAAAACAGGGACTGCAGAGCAGTCCGAGGCTAATCTGAAATACCCTCTCCCCTATTGGTTTCCATACCACCGGGTCGGTAGGTCCGTAAAAGACAAAGGTGGGAAGTCCGCAATAGCTGGCAAGGTGAGAAAGTCCACTATCAAGACCAAGGAAGAGCCTGGCTGTCCTGAGAGCTCTCGCTATCTCCAAAGGTGAAAAACTCTCAAAGTATTCTCTCAAGTGGGCTTTTAGCCAGCCATCCGCCTCACCCACAAGGTAGATGGGTCTGAATCCCTCTTTCTTCAGAAAGCTCTCTATTCTGAAAAAGAGCTCAAGGGGTGGATTTTTCTTTTGCGAACCGCTGGAGGGGTGAAGCACCACTCTGCCCCTCAGGGGGCTCTTTTCTCCGGGCTCTATGGGTAATGTCTTTGAAAACTCCCCTTTCAGCTTCAGGCTACGGAGATAGTGCTCCACGATCCATATCCTCTTTTGGGGAAAGGGTTTTATGTTCCCCTCAAAGGAGATGATGACCCTGTTTTCAAACTCCACAGGAGGGAGCTCCGAGCTTATCTCGTCCACCCAGCCTACAGCCTTTGCCAGAGAGAAGTAGTCTCCGTTACCCACAGCCCAGACACCCACACCAGACCTTTTTATAAGCTCAAGCACCGGA
>JBCNVH010000123.1:0-14950 GCA_039630295.1 Aquificaceae bacterium
CAAAACCTCAGCCTTTATATGCGATTTTACTACCCCGAGCTTTTAGCGTCCGTTACTATCACATGCTATTCCTTTAATCTTGAAAAGCTTCTGAGAAATCTCTCTGGAAAAGTCATGAGAGTGTCCGAGGATATCTTTGAGAACATGCTCGAGTGTTCTGTATGAGATATTCAGGTGTTGTATGTTCAGCCCTTATTGAGAGGATGTTTAAAAATGAGAGTCTCTGATAAAAGAAATAAGTTTAGTGTCTAATTTTTTTTTGAAACCGCTCAGATATGATGGATGGGAGCAGGAGAACCTGCTCCATTCCCTTATAACAAAACTCTTAAACTCTTAACAGCATACTTCGGAATTCCTGAGCCTCGGACTGACCTACAAGACCCCTCTCATGCACCTGCTTATCTACCCTGGTGGGCTCAAGGGTGGAAATGATGTAGTCCATAGCTCTGTAAGCCTTGGAAGGATCCCCGCAGGTATAGACGTCCACAGTCGCCAGCCCGTGCTCGGGCCAGGTGTGTATGGATATGTGAGACTCTGCCAAGAGCACCACACCGGTGGCACCGTGGGGCTGGAACTGGTAGTAGTGAGAGGAGATCTTGGTGAGGTCTGCTACCTTGACGGCGCTCTCAAGGAGCTGACGCACATCCTCCACCCTGTCTATGAGGTCAGGGTGGACCCCATAAAGGTCCGCTAAGATGTGCAGTCCGAGGGTTTTTGCCATTTGAGCTCCTCCTTGTCAAGTTTTTGCAGCAGTTTGAACTGCCTTTTCATGGCTAAACCTCCTTAAAAACAGAAAGCTAAATTATAATACTTTTTGTGAAAAAAGCAAGTAGAAAGCAAAAACTTAGACCCACTTCTCAGCTGGTAAAGCAGGCAGTCTTTAACATACTGGGAGATATAGAGGGTCTTACTTTCTTTGACCTCTTTGCTGGAACGGGTCAGGTGGGTCTGATGGCAGAGTATAGGGGTGCAGAGGTCATTTTTGTAGAGAAAAGCCCAAAATTGGCAGGAAGTATAAGGAGGAAAACCGGAGGACAGGTGTTTACTATGGATGTATTAAATTTTTTGAAGTCTACAGAAAGCATGGCAGACATAATTTTTGCAGACCCGCCTTATGCTTATGAAAAGTATGAAGAACTTATTGATTTATCCATTAAAAAGCTAAAAGAAGGCGGTATTTTTATACTTGAACATAGCAATAAGCTGGAGTTCGGTGCACCAAAGAAAAAAGTTTACGGTGATACCGCCCTGTCTATATGGAGGAAGGAAGCATGAAAGGGGCAAAGGGTTTGTCCGCCCTCATACTTACAAAGGACGAGGAGAACAACATAAGCAGAGCGATAGAGAGCCTTCAGGAGTTGGCGGAGGAGGTGATAGTCCTGGACTCCGGCTCAAAGGACAGGACTGTGGAGATAGCAAAGTCTATGGGGGCAAAGGTCTACTTTAAAGAGTGGGAAGGTTATCCAAAACAGCTAAACTATGGTATAGAGCTCTGCTCAGGTGATTGGGTCCTGGTTCTCGATGCGGATGAAGAAGTCTCGGATAGGTTAAAGGAAAGTATAAGGGAGGTGTTGAGTAAACCGGAATACGAGGTTTATAAGGTGTGTAGACGCACTTACTATCTGGGTAAGTTTTTAAGGCACGCCTGGTATCCCGAGTGGAGGGTAAGACTTTTTAAAAAGGGTAAGGTCACCTTTCAGGGAGAGCTCCATGAGAAGGCGGTATACAGCTCAAAGGCAGGCAAAATAAAAGGTGATTTATACCACTATTCTTACAGAAACCTGAAAGACCAGTATAGAAAAACCCTTCAATACGCGGAGGTGATGGCACACATTATGCACCGTTCGGGTAAGAGGTTCAGGCTTTACCACCTGCTACTTAGCCCCCTTTGGCACTTTCTGAAGGTTTACCTTTTTCAGCTCGGCTTTCTGGATGGTGTGAGGGGTTTTCTGGTGGCTTCCTCCGCCTTTATATATACCTTCCTGAAATACAAGTTTCTTCTTGAGCTGGAGCTCTTGGAAAGGTATAAAAAACTATGGTAAGCGTGGTTGTGGTAGTTCACAACGGAGAGAGGTTCATAAGGGAAACTCTGGAAAGGGTGCTGGGGCAAACTTATAAACCCCTTGAGATTATTCTGGTGGACGATGCCTCCACCGATAGAACTCGTGACATAGTCCTCCAGAGTTTTGGAAAGGAGGTGAAATACTACCCTAACGATACAAACAGGGAAAGGTGTTATTCAAGAAACAGAGGCTACAACCTTTCAAAGGGTGAGTATGTGTTTTTTCTCGACCACGACGACCTTTGGGAGCCAGACCACCTGGAAAAAACACTCAACCTTTGGGCTGATGCACACATCCTTTACAGCTTCCCGAGAAGGCTCGCAGACCATAGAGGAAAAATAATCCGGCGTTCTGGTAAAAGGCTTCCGGAGGACCCCTGCCTTGCGGTCTTTTCTGGTATGGTGGGCTATCCCTCCGCCACCGCCTTCAGAAGAGGCTACTTTTTAGATTACAGGGATGAATATATGCTGAGAGAAGACTGGGAGGTCTTTATAAGGGCTTGCCTGCTTGGTTACAGAATAAGGCTGGTGGATACAGATACGGTTATGATAAGAGAGCATGGAGGAAGGAGCAGTAAGAGCAGGAGACTATACCAGGGAACCAAAAAAGTCTATGAAAATTATTTTTACAGAGTGCCAGAAGAATACCTCCCTTACTTTCTCTTCCATGCAGGTGAGGTTTATATGCGGTTTGGAGAGTTGAGAGAGGGATGGTCTCTGGTTTTGAGGGCGATAGTTAAAAAGCCGGAGCTCCTGACCTCTGGAAGGAACCTGCTAAGTCTTTTTAAAAGGGGCTTTAGGTTCTGGAGGTAGACATGTTCAGCCTTCGTATGCGCGCGGAAAAAGATGGCAGGCATGTGTCCGGAGGAGAAAGGCTCGTAAGCACCCACGAGGAGATGCACCGGGCGGTAGAAGAGCTTCTGAGGAGACCCAAGGAATACGACCGAATGGTCATAACGGTGGAAAGGCTCTGCCAGGTGGAGAGGGTGCGGAAGGCACTGACCATATACAGCTACGACTTTGAAGATGTGGAGAGCGCTCACAGCTTTGCGGTGGAGAGGCTAAAGGAAGAAGGCGTAAGGGAGGAAGTGGCAAGGTTTGCCCTTGAACTGCTGAAGAGAGGACCAAATCCAAAAGGTGGCAACATGAGGGGTGCGGTTCTTATGGACTTTCAGACAGGAGAGAGGCTTGAGCCAGATAGAGAAAGGGGTATAAGAACGGTCAGGATGGACTGGAAGGACAGGAAACTCGTGAAGAAACTGCTCAGAGAGAGGGGTATAAAAAGGCAGTATCTGGAGAGACTTTTGGATGCTCTCGTCCTTGCCACAAAAAACCTCTATTGTGGTGTTCTTGCAGAGCTCTGCTGGAGTGACGACCCTGACTATACCACCGGCTATGTAGCGGGCAGGAGTTTGGGATACCTTCGTATAAAACCCATGAAGGAATTGGGTGTTCCTCTGGGTGGGCGCGTGTATTTCGTGAAAAAGGAGAGCCTGGAAGAGCTCATAGAATGCCTTGAGAAAAAAGCACTGCTGGTGGAAGGGCTTTAGACAGGGGTTTATATGGGTTAGCTTGCTCGGGTATAATCTTACATATGTGTGGAATAGTAGGTTACACAGGGTCAAACCCTGCCCTTCTGGTTCTGCTTCAGGGGCTTGAGAGGCTTGAATACAGAGGTTACGACTCTGCTGGTGTTGCACTTGTGGAGAAGGGCGAGCTCCATGTGGACAAGAAGGTGGGTAAGATAAGAGAGCTGGTGAGAAGTCTGTGGGGTAAAGATTTGAAGGCAACAGCTGGTATAGGGCATACGAGATGGGCAACGCATGGTGAGGTCTGCGAGCTGAACGCCCATCCCCATACGGATGGCAGGGGTGAGTTTGCGGTGGTTCATAACGGCATCATTGAAAACTATAGAGAGCTCAAAGAAGAGCTTGAAAGGCTTGGGATAGAATACAGGTCTCAGACGGATACGGAGGCTATAGTTCACCTTATAGCTCTCAACTATGAGGGTGACCTTCTCAGGTCTGTCCTCAAGACACTGAAAAAGCTAACGGGGGCATATGCCTTTGCGGTTATATCCACGAAAGAGCCTGGCAGGATAGTGGCGGTTAGGTATGGAAGTCCTCTGGTGGTAGGCATAGGAAGGGAGGAGAACTTCCTAGCCTCTGACATACCCGCTCTACTACCCTTTACCAGGGACGTCATACCTCTCAACGATGGCGAGGTGGTGGACCTGAGACCGGATGGAGTTTTTATCTACGACTTTGATGGAAGGCTTCTTACCAAGGAAGTTATGCATGTGCCCTGGGACATCATATCCGCAGAGAAGGGAGGCTTCAAGCACTTTATGCTCAAGGAGATATTTGAACAGCCGCGCACCATTGGTGATACTATCCGTGGGCATATCTCACGAGACCTTAGCTTTCCCTTTTCTCTGAAGGATTTCAGAAGGGTTCTGGTAGTTGCCTGCGGAACTTCCTACCATGCAGGTCTTGTAGGTAAATATTGGATAGAGAAGTATACGGGCGTTCCTGTAGAAGTAGCCTACGCCTCAGAAGTCAGATATTCGGACATGCCGGTGGGTGAGGAGGACCTGATACTTGCCATATCTCAATCGGGTGAGACTGCAGACACACGCTTTTCTGCCCTCGCTTTAAAACAGAAGGGAGCCACACTGATTTCTCTGGTTAACGTCATGGGCAGTGCCCTTGATAGAGAATCCGACTATACCCTCTACACTCACGCAGGACCCGAGATAGGCGTGGCGGCTACAAAAACCTTTACCGCCCAGCTGGCGGTTCTTTATGCCCTTGCGGTAAGCCAAAGAGAGGACAGAAATAGGAAGATGGAAAACCTGCTTAAAGTGCCCGGCATGTTGGAAGAATATCTGTCCAGCTCTGAGAAGATAAAGGCGCTGGCTCTCAAATACGCAGACCGAAAGGATTTTCTGTATCTTGGAAGATATCTGAGCTATCCGATAGCTCTTGAAGGAGCTCTCAAGCTGAAGGAGATATCCTACATACACGCGGAGGGTTACCCTGCAGGAGAGATGAAACACGGACCAATAGCTCTCATAGAGGAGAGGACACCCACCATAGCCATAGCGCCAAAAGACAGGGTTTACGAAAAGATGCTCTCTAACATAGAGGAGGTTTTGGCGAGAAAGGGAAAGGTCATAGGTGTGGGCTTTGAGGGTGACGAGGACCTGAAAAAGCTATGCACCGACCTGATAGAGATACCATCCATAGAGGAAGACCTGACGCCTTTCCTGACCGCAGTCCCCCTCCAGCTCTTTGCCTACTACATAGCGGACTATCTGGGTCTTGACGTGGACCAGCCAAGAAATCTGGCAAAGACGGTCACTGTTGAGTAAAGAGGAACTTCAGTAGAGCTTTCTGGGCGTGCAGTCTGTTCTCCGCCTGAGTAAAGATGAAATTCGCATGGGCTTCAAAGACCTCCTCACTTATCTCCTCACCCTTACGGGCAGGAAGGCAGTGCATAACCTTCACCTCTGGTCTTGCGTGGGTAAGGAGCTCAGCGTTTAACTGATAGGCTTTTAAAGCCTCCAGCTTATCCTCCCTCCTGTCCTGGTTCATGCTTACCCAGACATCCGTGTAGACCACATGGGCTTCTTTGACCGCCTCAACCGGGTTTGTGGTAAGGTATATGCTTCCACCGGTAATCCTGCAAAGGTCCTCCCCTGCCTGGTAGTAGAAACTGCTTGGTTCGTAACCTTCTGGCGTCGCCACAAAGAGATTAAGACCAAAAAGCCCCGCACCCACCAGCCATGTGTTGCACACGTTGTTTCCATCACCCACATAAGCTATCTTTACCCTTTGCAGGTCCTCTCCAAAGGTTTCGTATAGGGTAAAGACGTCGCTCAGTATCTGGCAGGGATGTGCCATGTCGGTAAGGGCGTTTATCACCGGAACCTCCGAGTATAGGGCAAACTCTTCCAGCTTTTTGTGGGCGTCCGTTCTTATAATCAGACCCTGAAGATACCTTGAGAGGGTTCGTGCGGTATCTTTTAAGTCCTCACCCCTCGAAACCTGAAGGTTTGACTCCTGAAGAAAGATTGCCCTTCCTCCCAGCTGGGCTATGGCTACCTCAAAGGAAACTCTTGTCCTTGTGGAAGGCTTTGTAAAGTAAAGGGCTATGTTTTTACCTTCCAGGCATTTCTCACCTTCGAAACCCCTCTTTATGTTCAGCGCATCCTGAAGTATCAGCCACCCTTCCTCCGGGCTTATATCCCAAAGGTCTACAAAGTTCCTCTTCATCTTATCTATTTTAGCATAGTGTAATACTTTCTGTAGCTCTTGAAAACCTTTTCCACATAGACACCATGCCCTTTTGCCTTACTCCCCTTGTTGTAGCAGTCCACCGCCAGAGGTATGCTGTGCCTATAAAGATGCATGCATCTGCTTAAAACCATGGCGCCGAAATGTATGTTGTAGCAGGGTTCGTATATCCAGTCCTTTGGTATCCCGTATCTTTCAAGCCAGTGAGAGTTTATCTGCATAATCCCGTAGTCTCTGCTTCCGTTTGTATTCACGTTAAGAGCTCTTGGGTTGAAGTTGCTCTCCACCTTTGCTATGGATATGAGGAGCAAAGGGTCGACACCGTAACGCTTGCCCGCATCGTAGAAGCAGTGGTAGAAAGCAAAGGAAAGAGAATTTATCAAAAGCAGTAAAATAGCTCTCATGCTCTATATTCTAACAGGGGTAGTTTAAGGTTTGCCTTTCGGCTATTTTATATATACATGTTTCTCCGTCAGCAGGTTATTAGATTGCTGTCCCCTGCCAAGCTAAACCTGGGGCTCTGGCTACTGGGTAAAAGGCCGGACGGCTACCACGAGATTTTTACCCTTTATCACACCATAAACCTCTTCGATGAGGTTTTCATTGAGGAGGGTCCTCTGAAGGTGGAAACGAGCACAGGTATACCCATGGAGGAGAACCTGGTATACAGAGCCATAAGCTCTTTAGAAAGAAGGTTTGGCAGGAGTGTTAACCTTCGCATATACATCCGGAAAAACATACCGGAAGGCGCGGGACTGGGTGGTGGTTCATCAAACGCGGCGGTGGTGTTGAAGGCGGTGAACGAGCTTCTTGGAAGCCCTCTAAGTCTGGAAGAGCTTTCAGAGGTGGTAGGTGAGCTTTCTTCCGATGCACCCTTTTTCCTTCTTGGCGGTTCTGCGATAGGTAGGGGTAGGGGTGACCTGCTCCAGAAGGTAGATCTGCCCCCCATGGTCTTTACCCTCCTGTATCCGGGGATCAAGTGCTCCACAGCCCATGTATACCGCCACGTATCCGAGGAGATGTTGACAGGAGAGATAGAGGATGATAAAATAATAGATTGCTTGAGGGCTGGAGACTTTAGCCCGCTGGAGAACAGGCTCGGTGAACTAGCGGGAGAGCTCTATCCGGAAGTGGGTGAGGCTCTGAGATTTTTGAGGAGCCTTGGTTTGCAGGTTCTTGTGAGCGGTAGTGGTTCGAGCGTCTTCTATGCTGGTGAACCACTGCCAGAGGTGGAACTTGCCTGTAGGCTCAGAGGCTGGCGACTTTACAGGGTAGAAAGTTATGGGGTGTAGCTCAACTGGCAGAGCACCGGACTTTGGATCCGGGGGCTCCTGGTTCGAATCCAGGCACCCCAGCTTTCTACGCCAAAGAGAAGAGGTGTGGAATGTTTGGCTCTATAAAACTTTTGACAGGCACCAGCAATACAAAACTGGCACAGGAAGTCTCCGAATATCTGGGTATAACCCTTTCTGATCTGGTGGTGGGCAGGTTTAGCGATGGGGAGGTAAGGGTAAAGATAAACGAGTCCATGAGGGGAGAGGATGTTTTTGTTATACAGTCTCTGGGTCATCCTGTGAACGAAAACATAATGGAGCTTCTCCTTATACTTGATGCCCTCAAAAGAGCCTCCGCAGGCAGGATTACTGCGGTCATACCCTACTACGCCTACTCAAGACAGGACAGAAAGGATAAACCCAGAGTGCCCATAAGTGCCAGGCTTTTGGCAGACCTCATAACCACCGCAGGCGCCCAGAGGCTTATCATCGTAGACCTGCACTCCCCACAGATTCAGGGTTTCTTTAACATACCGGTGGACAACCTCTACGCTCTTAATGTGCTCTACGACTATATCAAGGAAAGGGTGGAGGGTGAAAGGGTGGTTGTATCACCGGATGCGGGTGGTGTGGAAAGAGCCAGACTTTTAGCCAATAAGCTTGGCTGCAGCATAGCCATAATCTACAAAAGGAGACCGGAGCCAAACGTGGCGGAGGTTCTTGACCTTATAGGTGATGTGAAGGGTAAGAAAGCCATAATAGTGGACGATATCATCGATACCGCAGGCACGGTGGTAGCCGCCACCAACATGCTCCTTTCAAAAGGGGCAAGGGGCGTCTTTGTTTCTGCAACTCACGGCGTCTTCTCAGGCCCTGCCATAGACAGGCTCAGAGAATCGCCGGTAGAGGAGGTTATAGTTACCAACACCCTTCCGGTAGAGGGTAAGGGATTAGAAAAGTTAAGGGTGGTCTCCATTGCACCCCTTATAGGTGAAGCCATAAAACGCGCCCATGAGGGTGAGTCCATAAGTTCACTTTTTGTATAGAGGAGGTCAGGTTATGAGAAGGGTTCAGGTAAGACTTATACCGAGAGAGCTCGGTAAGAAAAGTGAGATAAAGAGGCTGAGGAAAGAGGGCTATGTGCCTGTAGAGGTCTACGGTAAGGGTGTGGAGAACAGGCACGCCTACATATCTCTCAAAGACCTCAGGTCCTTTCCCCAGGGCGAGACCTTCCTTGTAGAAGCGGATATTGGGGGAGAAAAGGTGGTGTGTCTTCTGAAGGACATGCAGATGGGCTGGCTGGGTGACAACCCCATACATGTGGACCTTCAGGACATAAGTCAGGTGAAGGAGATAGACATAGAAGTGCCCCTAGAGTTTGTGGGAACACCTGCGGGTGTTGGTCTTGGTGGCACCTTTGAACCTCTCCTCTACAGCCTTACGGTGAGGGCAAGGATTGACAGCCTGCCCGAAAAGATAAGGGTGGATGTGAGCGGTCTGGGTCTGGGTGATGCCCTGCATGTGAGGGATATAGTCCCACCAGAGGGTTGTGTGATAATGGACTCACCTGAGGAGACGGTTGCGGTCGTCCTCGAACCGGAGCTGGAGGAAACTGCGGTCGCTGAATGATAAGACTGCTCGTAGGACTTGGAAACCCGGGTAAAAAATACGAAAGAACACGCCACAATGTAGGCTTTATGGTGATAGAGGAGGTCCTGAGGAGGCTTAAAGCTCAGAAGCCTTCTGAAGAGTGCCTTTCTCTCCTCTACAGGGCTAACCTTAACGGAAGGGAGCTCCTGCTTGCCAAGCCCCAAACCTACATGAACAACTCAGGTCTTGCGGTGATAAACCTGCTTGAGGAATACGGTATAGAGCCGGAGGAGATGCTGGTGGTTTACGATGACCTTGACCTCCCCCTTGGTAAGTTAAGGCTCAGGCTTGAGGGTAGCAGTGGGGGACATCAGGGTGTGGAATCCATCATAAGAGAGACGAAGACGGAGAAGTTTCCCAGGCTGAAGGTAGGTATAGGTAGACCCAGAGACAGGAGTAAGGTGGCGGACTATGTGCTTTCCCCCTTCAGTGAGGAAGAGCTGCTGGTTGTTGGAAGGGTTTTGGGGAGGGCGGTGGATTGTCTTCTCAGATGTGTGGAATTTGGACCTGAGGAAAGCATGAACCTTTGCAATGTGCAGGTGTAGAATAAAAGAGGAGGTAAGAGAATGGACCTTAAGAGGATAAGCCCGGGAAAAAACCCGCCGGAGGATATCTACGTGGTTGTGGAGATACCACAGGACAGCCCTATAAAGTATGAGCTGGACAAGGAGAGCGGTGCGGTCTTTGTGGACAGGTTCCTCTTTACTGCCATGCACTACCCTTTTAACTACGGCTTTATCCCCAGGACCCTTGCGGAAGACGGAGACCCGGTGGACGTGCTTGTCATATCAAGGTATCCTGTGGCACCGGGATGCGTCATGAGATGCAGACCCATAGGCGCCCTTGAGATGAGGGATGAGGAAGGGCTGGACACCAAACTTCTGGCGGTGCCCCACAGTAAGCTGGACCCTACCTATGAAGGTGTAAAGTCTTACGAGGACCTGCCAGAGATGCTCCTTCAGAGGATAAAACACTTCTTTGAACACTACAAGGAACTGGAGCCGGGTAAGTGGGTAAAGGTGGAGGGTTTTAAGGGCGTGGACTTTGCCTATGAGGAAATAAGGAAGGGCATACAGAACTACAGAGAGTGATGGAGGATATACTTCAGAAGGCAAGGCGGGTCTTTGATGTGGAGATAAAGACCCTTGAGAGGCTAAAAGAGTCTCTTGACGAGCACTTTATCAGGGCTGTTGAGCTCATAAGGAGTTGTGAGGGTAAGGTTATAACCACCGGAGTAGGAAAGTCCGGTCATGTAGCCCGGAAGGTAGCCTCCACCCTCTCCAGCACCGGCACGCCTGCCCACTTTCTCCATCCTGCGGAGGCACTCCACGGAGACCTGGGCATGATTGAGGAAGGGGATGTTGTGATTGCCTTTTCCACCAGCGGTGAGTCCCCGGAGGTGAAGGCTCTCATACCCTACCTGAAACTCCTGCGCGTTCCCCTCATATCGGTGACCAACAACCCTCTCTCCACTCTGGCAAAGCACTCGGAGGTGCATATATTCCTGTGTGTGGAAAGAGAAGCCTGTCCACTACAGCTTGCACCTACAAGCTCCTCCACCGCCTCTCTGGTGTTGGGTGATGCCCTTGCTATGGTGCTTCTTGAGCTTAACGGCTTTACGGAGAAGGACTTTGCTCTGAGACACCCTGCAGGTGCTCTTGGGAGGAAGCTGAGAAAGGTGGCGGACCTTTGCCACATAGGGGAAGAGGTGCCAATTGTAAAAGAAGAGACCCCTATGAAAGAGGTTATCCTGGAGATGACAGGAAAAGGTTTTGGTGCTACTGCGGTGGTGGATGGTGAGGGCAAGCTGGTAGGCATAATAACGGACGGAGACCTGCGCAGGTTTGCCAACAGGGGTGGCAGGTTTGACCATAGCATTGCAAGAGATGTGATGACCACAAAACCCAAGACCGCCCATATGGAAGAGCTGGCTGCAGAAGCCCTAAGGAGGATGGAAGACCACAAGATAACCGTCCTGCTGGTGGTGGACGAAGAACGCAGACCTGTAGGTATCATCCACATGCATGATATCCTTAAGGCAGGAATAGTATGAAAAAGCTTGGGGTGCTCGGTTCTACTGGCTCGGTAGGAAGCCAGACCCTTGACGTGGTCAGGGCATACAGGGAAGACTTTGAGCTTGTGGGTATTCTGGCAAGGAAGGCTTCGGAGAAGCTTCTCCTTCAAGCAAAGGAGTTCAGACCCGTCTATGTTTCCTGCTACGAGGAGCCTCCACAGGAGTGGCTCTCTCAGCTTCCCGAGGGTGTCCTTTTTCTGAAGGGTGAAGAGGGTCTCCATGCCCTGGTGGAGGGCTCGGATGTCCTGATGAACGCCATATCGGGCGTGGATGGTATACTACCTACCCATCTGGTATTAAAGAAAGGTAAAAGGCTTCTGGCTTCCAACAAGGAATCGCTCATATGTCTAAGGAAACTGGTTCAGGAAAAGAGAGAGCTCATAGTGCCTGTGGACAGCGAGCATAACGCCCTCTTCCAACTGCTCTCCATGGTGGAGAAAAGGGATGTGAGGAAGGTTTATCTGACCGCCTCCGGTGGACCCTTTAGAAATAGAAGCCTTGAGGAGTTGAGGCATGTAAGGGTGGAGGAGGCGCTCAGACATCCCACCTGGAGGATGGGCGCCAAGATTACGGTGGACTCGGCCACTCTGATGAACAAGGGTATGGAGCTCATAGAAGCCATGAACCTCTTTGACCTGCATCCTGAAAGTCTTGAAGTGCTAATCCACCCTCAAAGTGTGGTCCATGGTGTGGTGGAGCTCCTGGACGGAAACTTTCTTCTCCTTACCTCTCAAACGGACATGCGAATACCCATTTTACACAGTCTTTTCTACCCCGAAAGAAGGGCTTATCCCTTCGAGAGAAAAAGCCTTCTTGAGCTATCCCCCATGGAGTTTGAAAGGGCTGATACGGAGAAATTCAAAAGCCTTGCCCTCTGCAGATGGGTTGCCCTTATGGGTGGACCCTACCCTGCGGTGCTCGTAGGTGCTGACCAGGTGGCTGTTGAGCTTTTTCTTCAGGGAAGGCTCGGCTTTCTGGAGGTGGTGGACCTGGTGGAGGAGGTGTTAGGTCTTGTGAACTTTGGAGAACCGGAGAGCTTTGAGGAGATCCTCTCCATCATAGATTGGGCTTACAGGAAGGGTCAGGAACTGATGGGGGTAGGAAGATGAGGTCCTTCTTTGGAGCTCTTCTCTTCTGCTTTTTTTCCTTTCTACCCTTCTACCTTACTTCTTCACCCCCGGGTGGAGAGGTTTCTTTTTTGAGGTTAAAGCCTGAAGAATTCCAGCCCAAAGAGGGGCAGGAAGGCGGACAGCTTCACTTCGTGCTCTCCTCCGACCCAAAAACACTAAACCCCGCTCTCGCTCAGGAGACCTCCTCCACTGCAGTGCTCTCGGACCTATTTACGGGGCTCACAAGGGTGGACCTGAAGACGATGGAAGTGCTACCCGACCTTGCGGAGAGCTGGGAAGAAAGAGAAGGGGGAAGGGTCTACCTTTTCCAGCTCAGGAAGGGAGTGAGGTGGAGTGATGGCACGCCCTTCACTGCGGAGGATGTGGTCTTTACCTACAGAGATGTATACCTGAACCCAAGCATACCAAACTCAACCGGTGATATGTTCAGAGGTCTGTTAAAAAGTGAGGAGGACCTTGAAAACTTTGTGAGAAAGTTGGACGCGCACAGAGTAGAGTTTAAGCTACCTAAACCCTTTGCACCCTTTCTCAACGCCCTCTCCGCACCCATACTACCCAAACACAAACTTGAGAGACATGTGAAAGAAGGAACCTTCATGACCGCCTGGAATGTAAACACGAACCCGGGGGAAATAGTAGGCACGGGACCCTACAGGCTTAAAAGATATGTAAAGGGAGTGCTGGTAGAATATGAGGCAAACCCCTATTATTACGAAAAGGACACCAGGGGAAGACCGCTCCCTTACGTAAGGAGTAGGATAGGTTACATACTTCAGGACCCGGATACCTCGCTCTTAAAGTTTTCTCTGGGAGAGGTGGACTACATAGGCGTTAGACCTCAGGATGTGCTCTTCGTAGGCAAGATAAAGGAGAGCAGGCTTTTTGACCTTGGACCCACTCCGTCCACCACCTTTTTGGCTTTCAACATGAACCCGAAGGCGGACATTCCCAAACATAAGCTCCGTTGGTTCCAGAACAGAGACTTCAGGAAAGCCATATCCTACGCTATAGACAGAGAAGGCATATGCTATCTGGTATACAACGGGCTTGCGGAGCCCCTATACGGTCCTATAACGCCCGCCAACAGACCCTACTATGAGGAAGGGTTGTTTCCCAGGTATGAATATGACCTTAAGAGGGCAAGGAGACTTCTGGAAAGTCTGGGTTTCAGAGACAGAGATGGCGACGGATGGCTGGAGGACAGGGAAGGGCACAGGCTTGAACTGGTGCTTCTGACGAACGCAGGCAACAAGGAAAGAGAGGCTATAGGCAATATCATAAAGGAAGACCTTGAGAGGATAGGTGTCAAGGTCCTCTTCAGGCCCATAGACTTCAACACTCTGGTAAGCAAGCTAACCTCACCACCCTACGGCTGGGAGATGGTTATCATAGGTCTTACAGGCTCAATGGACCCTCACTTTGGAAGAAATGTCTGGCATTCCTCCGGCACACTTCACATGTGGAACCCGAGACAGACAAAAGCACAAACCCAATGGGAGCAAAGGATTGACGAGCTCCTTGACAGGGGTGCGGTGGAGATAAACCCTGAGGAGAGGATAAAACTTTACCGTCAGGTCTACAGCATACTGGCGGAAGAACAACCCCTTGTCTTTCTGGTTACACCCAAGAGCATGCTCTCCGCCAAAGACAGGCTTGAAAACCTTTTCCCCACCGTCTGGGGCTGGTATAGAGAGGAGGCTCTTTTCCTCAGGTGATAAGCTCCTTTAACCTCTCCTTTAGCGCTCTGTAGGCTTCCTCCCGAACTATCTGGGCAATGTCAACTTTGGATAGTGCTTCCTGAACCTGTTCTTTCAAAAGCCTTTCCAATTTTTCGCTCAGGGCTCTTGAAATCTGCTCACCGAACTCTTCCCCCCTTATGACCTGGGAGAAGGTTGCGTATAGCATCTCCTGCGACAGCTGGCTCTTTATGGTCTCCCTTATGGCAAAGGATATGCTCTCCCCAAGGCTCTCCAGCTCTGGCTGTTGCTGAACATATTCCAGCCTTTCCGGATATACCCTCTCCTCCTTTTCCTCTTTTGGAGGTAAAACTTCCCTTTCTTTCTCCTCCACAGCTGAACCCACTATTTCCTCAAGGAGGTTCATTATACCCTTTTCTTCCTCCTGAAGGATGGTCGGCGGAGCTCCCTCCACTTCCTGGAGCTCTGCAGGAACTTCCATAGGAGCTTCTCTGATTAACTCGAGGGCTTTTTCAACCACCTTACTAAGCTCAGATTCTCTGGCAAAGGCGTATTTTCTCTTAAGAGGTATATCCTCTACGTCTATGGTAAAGAGTTCATCAATGAGCAGGATGTAGGGCTTTTCCCTGAGGACAGCTTCCTTTGACATGTCCATAAGGGTTTTACGGGCAAGCATACCCAGTATAGTGTCGAATATTATGATGTCCGCTTCCTTTGCTTTATCCCCAACCTCTTTCATGTTCTTAACTTCCAGTATTTCTCCTT
>JBCNVH010000124.1:0-3281 GCA_039630295.1 Aquificaceae bacterium
TTAAAGTAAAGGGCGCTGACCTTGAGAGGGTTCACTACTCTTCTCTATCCTACCTAATACCAAGAATGGGCTATCTATACATAGGTGCCACTTCGGAGGAGGTAGGCTTTGCGCCTGGGAACACTCTTGAGGGTTTAAGAGGGCTCTGCGAGGGGGCGATGCGTGTGGTGCCATCCCTGAGAGAGGTCTCTCTAAAGGGCATGCTTTACGGCTACAGACCAGCCACGCCAGACGGGAAACCCATATTTGAAGGCGGGGAAAATTACCTCATACTGACAGGACATCATCGGAACGGCATCCTGCACGCACCCATGACCGTAAAGCTGGCTCTTAACTACCTTAGAGGCTCACAGGACAAGTTTTTGAAGATTTTCTCTAAGGAGAGGTTCTTAAACAAAACTTAACAGGCTTTGGCTATCCTTTATAGTATGGACTACATAGGTGAAGTCATAAGATCTGCTATAGACAGGAGGGGTTTTTTAGTAATTCTGGGCGCGGGGCTTGCCCTTCCAGAGGTTAGCCTTGCAAGTGGTCCGGGCTTTAAAAGTCTTCTTCCTGACAATGAGGACAGGATAGTCCTGCCTGAGGGTTACAGGCACAAGGTTCTCATAAGATGGGGAGACTCCCTGGATGGAGGAGGCTCCCTTGATTGGAACGGGATATACCGGAGAGGTCCTACCACAGAGGACATAGAAAGGCAAAAGCACTGTTTTGGATACAACTGTGACTATGTGGGCTTTATGTCTCTTTCCAGGGGTAGAGCTCTGCTGGTGGTGAACCACGAGTATACAAACCCGGAGCTCATGTTTGCGGACTTTGAGCCTTCTGAAAAAAGACCCACCGGGGAGGAAGCTCTTTTTATGCTTGAAGCTCACGGAATTTCGGTGGTGGAGATAAGGAAGGAGAAGGAAGGCTGGAGCTATATAAAAGGCTCAAATTACAACAAAAGGATTACTGGCTCCACCAGATGTGAGATATCGGGTCCCGCAAAAGGACATCAACTCATGAAGAGCTCCTACGACCCGGAGGGTGCTTATGTGCTGGGGACTATTAACAATTGCTCCGGTGGAAAGACCCCCTGGGGCACGGTGCTCACCTGTGAGGAAAACTTCCACTCCTACTTCTGGGGTGACGAAAGGAAGGTAAGGCATCCACTGACAGGTCTTTTGAAAGAAGTTAACTACAGGTATGGTGTTCCAGGCGAATCAGCCAAAACCTATGGCTTTCACAGATACATGGAAAGGTTCAACATAGAGAAAGACCCCACGGAAGCCATGCGTTTTGGCTGGGTGGTGGAAGTGGACCCCTACAACCCCAAAAGACCTCCTGTCAAGAGGACAGCCCTTGGCAGGTTCAAGCACGAAGCGGCCACTTGCGTGGTGGCGCCCGACCGCAGGGTAGTGGTCTACATGGGTGACGATGAGAGGTTTGAGTATGTTTATAAGTTCATAACAAAGGGTAGATACAACCCAGAAAATAGAGAAGCCAATTTAGAGCTCCTTGAGGAGGGTGAGCTATACACCGCAAGGTTCAGAGAAGACTTGACCGGTCAGTGGATACTGATAGCCAGATGCGAGAAAAACCCTGAGGGCTCTTACACCATAAAGCCCAACCCAGCGTTGCCGGAGCCTTTCAGGAGCGACCCGGTGTTGTGTTTTATAAACACGCGTGGCGCCGCAGACCTTTTGGGTGCTACCAGAATGGACAGACCTGAGGACTTTGAGTGGAACCCAATAACAAAAAGTCTGTGGCTGGCTCTGACCTACAACGAAAGAAGGACAAACTTTCAGGTGGACAGGGCTAATCCAAGAGCTTTTAATACCATGGGGCACGTTATAGAGATAGTGGAGGAAGCTCACGACCCTACTGCTACGAGCTTTCGCTGGCACATACCTTTGCTCTGTGGACTGCCTGGTGAAAAAAACTTTAGAAAACAACTCATACTCTACGGAAGACCTGCAAAGGCTGACACGCCACCCATATCCGCACCGGACAACCTTGCCTTTGACAAAAGGGGCAATGTGTGGATAACTACTGACGGCAACGAAAGCATATCAAGGCTTGGCAAAAAGGACGGTGTTTATGTGCTTAACCCATTCACGAGAGAGCTGAAGATGTTCCTCTCCGGCGTTCCCGGTTGTGAAATATGCGGTCCAGAGTTTTCTGATGACTGGAAGACCTTTTTCTGTGCTATTCAGCACCCGGGAGAAGGTGGTAGAGGGGGAAGCAGGACCCGTTGGCCTTATGAAGATGGGTGTGAAGTGCCAAGACCCTCAGTTATAGCAGTCTGGAGAAGGGGCGGACGGGACATATAAGCCTCTTCTCTCAACAATTCCTTAACCAAATCTTAAACAATTCTTAACACTCGTTCCTTAGATTACTCCTATTCCAATCTAAAGAGGAGGTCATACCATGGGTGAGTATTTTGGGGATGTGCTTGCCAAGGCTATGAACAGACGTGACCTGTTAAAAGGTGCCCTATTTGGTGGTGCAGGTTTTGCCCTCTATGCCTGCGGTGGAGGCGGAAGCGGAGGCACACAGCCACTCTCCTTTAGAACCATCTACCCTAACTCTGAGGACAGGATAACTCTGCCAGAGGACTTTAACCACAACGTAGTTATACGCTGGGGTGACCCTCTGGACAACGGCTCCGCCCTTGACTGGAACAGGATAAGACAAAGTGGTCCCAACGAACAGGATGTGGAAAGGCAAAAGAGTTGTTTTGGTTACAACTGCGACTTCGTAGGCTATCAGAGAACTCCTGACGGTAGACATCTTCTGACGGTAAACCACGAATATTGCAATCCCGAGCTCATGTTTCCCAACTTTCTTGATGGTAGCAACCCCAGAAGTGGAAGACCAACCGCTCAAGAAGCCAGATTAATGTTGGAAACCCACGGACTTTCTGTGGTGGAGATAAGGAGAGAGTCAGATGGAAAGTGGACATACGTAAGAGGCTCTTCCTACAACAGAAGGATAACCGGCACTACACCCTGCGATATATCTGGACCTGCTGCAGGTCACAGACTGATGAGAACCTCTTCAGACTCTACTGGTAGAACCGTTTTGGGCACACTCAACAACTGTGCTGCAGGAAAGACCCCTTGGGGCACGGTGTTAACCTGTGAGGAGAACTTTCACGGCTACTTTGCGGGTAACAGGAATAATATCACCGGAGAGGATGCGGAGCTCGTAAAAAGTATACATGAGAGATATGGAGTGCCAAGCAGATTTAGTGCGGTATATGGCTTTCATACCGTAGACCCGAGGTTTAATATAGA
>JBCNVH010000125.1:0-10592 GCA_039630295.1 Aquificaceae bacterium
CTGAGAAAGTCTCAATAAGGCTATACCTTCACAGAGACTCTGTCAATCATGGAGTTAGCAGGGGTTCAAGGGGATAAGGTTGATAGAATCGGACTCAATCCATGCAAAACTTTAGTTTCCCCTTTCTCCCTCCATGGGGTGATATTATCTCATAAACTTATATTGGACACAGCAGATAATATATACTTAATGAAAAGATTTTTACATGGAATTCTTGAACATACAGGTTCAAGGCAGTATCTAGTATATCAAAGTTTGTCTTTCAGTCTTCTTATGATTTCCATAGTTCTGACCATATACGATGCTTTCAGAGATTTTCACAGCGACATACATGACTTGGTTGTGGGGGTAGAAATATTAGTTTCTTGTGTAATCCTTCTTGAGTATGTCGGAAGGCTCTATCTGGCAAAAAACAAACTAAAGTTTATGCTGGAACCTCTTTCTATTATAGACCTGCTCGCAGTCCTGCCACTTTTTCAGCCCTTGAGAATGCTCAGATTTATAGTGGTCTTTGCCAGAATTCTAAGGATAGCATACAGATATAAGCCACTGCTTTCAGGTTTTCTGATGATATTCAGGAACATATACTTTGAACTTGTTTTTATACTTTCTCTCTTCTTGCTGGTGTTTATCTCCTCCATTCTAATCCTTTATTCCCTCGAAAAACACGCAGGAAATGACAGAATCACAAGCCTTTTTGATGCGGTTTACATGGTTATAATAACCATGACTACAGTAGGGTATGGAGATGTAACTCCTATAACAAAGGAGGGAAGGTTTATATCCATGTTTTTAGGTATGAGTGGTATATTCCTTTTTTCTCTTATAGTTGCCTCTGTCAGTGCAGGGCTTTCAAGTTATATTTATCTTATCAAGAGCGGTATGGTGAGCTACAGGGAGATGGAAAATCACGTAATTTTATGTGGATGGAACGAGACGGGCAGTGTCCTTGTGGAAAGGCTAAGGGCTACTCAAAAGGATATGCTGGTCATAACCACTCAGGAGGTTAACCTTCCGAGGGGTGTCTATTACAAGAGAGGAGACTTTGGCAGTGAAGAGGTTATGAGAGATGCAGGTATGGAAAGAGCGAGCGTGGTAATAGTGCTGGCTGAAAAGCTTCCGGGATACTCAGAAGATTCGGTTGATGCAAGAACCATACTGGCAGGCATGCAGGCGAGAGACATAAACAAAAATGCGGTTATCATACTGGAGCTCTTACTTCGGGAGAATGCAAAACTTCTTAAGAAGAGGGCGATAGCTGATTATGTGGTCATTGGCGGTGAAGTCATAGGAAACATCCTTTCAAGGTTCGTGCTAAACGAGCATTTTGGAAACCTTATAAACTATCTTCTTGAGAAAGCAGAGATTGTTTACATGGATGCAACCGAAGGTAAATCTATTTCAGATATAGGAAAGGAGATTGAAAAACACGGCTATAGGATTGTAGGTATTGAAAAGGACGGCAAGGTGAGATACTTCCCCAAACTTTCTCATGTTATATCTGAAGGTGAGAGGCTTCTGGTGGTAAAGGAGCAATCCACAGCAAGAAACCCAACTTAATGCAAAAAACTTTATGATAAGACTAACATAGCCAGACTCTTTTCCTGCAAAGCTCCTCATTTTATCAAGAGCTCCTGAATATGTCCACAGGGTTTAGCCTGCTTGCCCTGTAGGCAGGATAAAGGCTTGCCAGTAGCGAGAAGAAGAGAGAAAAGAGAAGGGCATATAGGTAAAAGAGGGGGTTTCTGTCAAGGATAAAGCCCTTTCTTCTTACCAGTCCTTCCACATCAAGTTTTACGCTCTCCAGATACTCCTGAAGACCCAAACCTATCAGAGAGCCAAGGATAGCACCGAGAAACCCTATCACCAGCCCTACCATCATGAAAGTGAAAAGTATGTCCGCACGCGTAAAGCCCATAGCCATAAGTATGGCAATATCTCTCTTTTTTTCCAGCACGGTCATCATTATTATGTTAAAAATGCCAAAAGCGGAAACTAAGAGTATGGCAAAGACTATCATGTAGGTTATGATGTTTTGTATCTTGAAGATACTTAAAAAGTTTCTGTATGCCCTCTGCCAGCTCTCCACCTCATAGGGTATAAACTCCTGAAACTGCCTTGAAAGCCTCTCCGCCTTGTTAACATCTTTTATCTTAACGATTATCTCGTTTACCTCTCCCTGCTTCTCTAAAAGGCTCTGAAGGGTTTTCATGTTTATGTAAACTCTTGTTTCGTCTATGTTGGTAATGCCCGAATCAAAAAAGTCTTCTACCGTCACCAGAAGGGTTTGCCCGTTGGGCGCCACCATAAGAAGCTTCTTGCCCCTCTGGTCTACGCCTAAAGCCCTTGCCACAAGAGTGCCTATTATTACGCCTGTTCTGTTAGTCTCTATACCTTTGAGGTTTTTTTCCACCAGAAACTTCTCTATAACGGAAGCTTTTGGCTCTCTCTGGGGGTCTATACCCAAAAGGGTCACCGGCTTGTCTCTGACGCCGTATTTGAGTATGCCTCTGCTGGCTAATCTGGGTGCAACGCCCAAGACTTCTGGGCTTTTCTCAAGCCTGCCTGTGATTTCCTGCCATCCCAATATACGGTCCTTCTCTTCTGGCTTTTCGCCCAGAACAAGGGTATAAGGTTCTTTGCCCTTCTCTTCCACTCTGGGCTTTACCCTTATGTGAGGCTCTAGGTCTATCACCTGCTGGATGAAGTAGTTTTGAAAGCCAAGCATGAGAGAGCTCATTGCCACAAAGGCAGACACACCCATAGCAACACCCAGCACCGAGACAAGCGTCTGTCTCTTTCTCTGAAGAAGCATCTTAAGAGACACGAAAAGCACATGCTTCATGGCAGGATGACTCTGTCACCGGGCTTTAGACCTTCGATAACCTCAATATATTCTCCGTAGCGCCTGCCTGTCTTTGGCTTCACCTCAAGGCGCCTCACCCCGTCGTGCAGGAGCACGCGCCCCTCCGCGTAGGCACTGGCAGGTATGAGGAGGGCTTTGCGTTTTTCCACCTCAATCTGGGCATCCACGGTGGCGCCGCTGGGCGTCTCCGGAGGAAGGTCTGCTTCCACCTTCACGGTTATGAGCTTTCTGCTCCTGTCCACCTCTTTCAAAACCTGAAAGACCCTACCCTCAAAGCTTCTGTCAGGAAAGGCATCCACTTTCAGATAGACCTTCTGACCTTCCTTGACCAGCCCTGCATACTCCTCGTCCACCTCCAGCCATACCTCCCAGCCCTTTGAACCTATGGAGAAGAGCCGGTTTTCCTGACCTATATGGTTTATGTAATCCCCGGGGTTCACGAACTTTTTAAGGATATAGCCCTCTATGGGGCTTTTTATGACATACTTTTCCTTCTCCCTTAGAAGTCTCTTTTTTTCTGCCGTAAGCACCCTCTCATCAGCCCTGAGAGACATAACCGCATCTTCATAGGTCTGCCTTGCCCTGTCGTATTCCTTCTGTGCGGTATCATACTGAGCCCTGCTATTTTCGTAAGCTTCTTTTGGTATAAGCCCCTGTGAAAAGAGCCTCTCCCTTCTTTCAAAAGCCTTTTTTGCCTTCTCAAGGTTTATGTGTGCCGCCTCCACGGCGCTCTCCAGAGCTCTAAGATAGGGCGAGCCCTTTTTGGACCTTTCTCTGACCAGATTGAGCCTCTCGGAGACCTCTCTTATGCCTTCCTCAAGGGCGCCGCTGTCCAGAACCGCCAGCACCTGACCCTTTCTCACATACTCTCCCTCCTTAACGAAAACCTCTTTCGTGTATCCCGAGACCTCTGACTTGAGAAGAACATACTCCTTGTTTCTCGTGTATCCTGTGCCGTAGATAAGGGTTTTTACCTCCTTCTCCTCAACCACCGCATAGTTTTCCCTGTTGCCACTGACCGCAAGTAATAGAAGGATGCCACCTATCAGAGGAAAGAGCAGGAAGAGCAAAAGCTTGCGCATCATTACAAAGATTATCACAGAAAACTTATCTTTTCTCTGTTGCCTAAGACTACCAGAATGTCCTTTGGCAATATTTTTTCGTCACCTGAGGGGTTAACCACAAACCTTTCACCCCTCTTTATGGCAAGCACTGTTATGTCATTTTTTCTTCTCAGGTCTAACTCCTTAAGGCTTTTGTTGTGCAATCTTTCTGGTGGTAACATCTCAAAGATGCTGTAGTTCTCCGCTATGGGTATCTCCTCTATAAAGCCACCTACCAGCAGAGAATGGGCAAGCCTTATAGCCATGTCCCTCTCGGGATGTATGACCCTGCTTATGCCAAGCCTTTCCAGAACCCTTCCATGAAGGGGGTTAACAGCTTTTGCTACGATTTCCCTAACACCCAGCTCCATCAGCTGGACAACCACCAGCAGGCTCGCCTCTATGTTTTCCCCTATGCTTACCACTACCGTGTCCGCGTTGGCTATGCCCGATTCTTTTAGCGCCTTCTCTTCTGTGGCGTCAAGGATGAAAGCCCTATGGACTATCTCCGCTATCTGTCTCACCTTTTCCTCGTCTATGTCGCAGGCTATAACCTCGGCTCCACCCTCCGCCAGCGTCTTCGCCACATTAAAGCCAAACCTGCCAAGCCCCACAACACCGAACAACTTTTTCATATCAGGAGCCTCGCCTCAGGAAGCCTCACATGGCTGGGCTTTTCCTTACCCACCAGTGCAAGCATAAAACCCAGAACTCCAACCCTTCCCGTTATCATGGTAAGAATTATAAGAATTTTACCCAGAGGTGAGAAGTCCGCGGAGAGGCTGAGCCCCTGAAGGTTTCCAAGAGAAAGCCCTACCGTGGCAAAGGCGGAGACGGTTTCAAAGAGAGCTGGCATGAGCCTTATGCCTTCAAGCTCTGTCAGAAGGATTGCCATTAGGGTGCTGTAGGCAAAGGCAAGGCTCAGGATTACCATGGCTCTGTGAACCTGCGCATCTAAAAGCCTTCTCCCGAAGGCTATCACCTCTTCTCTCCCTCTTAAGTAGGAGAAGACCGCAAGAAAGACAACCACCGCAGTTATGGTTTTTATGCCTCCACCGGTCCCACCGGGTGAAGCACCTATGAACATGAGGTTTATGAGCACGAACTGAGAAGCCTCAGAGAGCTCTGATAGGTCTACGGTGTTAAAACCTGCCGTCCTTGCAGATATGCTATGAAAGAGGCTTACCATCAGCTTTTCTCTGGAGGAAAGTTCTTTTGACCCAAGAAGGTCCAGGAGAAGAAGAAAGAAGCCCAGAAGGGTAAGGAGAAAAGAAGAGACCAGCACCAGTTTTGTATGGGTAGAGAGCCTTTTCAGCTCACCCCTTAGGTAAAGTATAAACTCGTAAATCACATAGAAACCCACACCACCCAGAACTATGAGGGCGCTTATCACAAAATTAACCCAAAGGTCTTCTCTGAAGTCCATAAGGTTGTTAGAAAAGGTAGAAAAACCCGCATTGTTGAAGGCGGAGATGGCATGGAAAAGGCTGATAAAGAGAGCCTCGCCTGGCTCCTTTACCCTGAAGAGGAAAGAGGGCAAGAGCAGGACAGTTCCAAGAAACTCCAAAAAGAAGATGAGGGGTATCATCCTCTTTACAAACCTCACCAGCCCGTGCATACCCGGGTAGTTGAAGGATTCAGCCAGTATAAGTCTCTCTCTCAGACCGACTTTCCTCCTCAGGATTATGAGAAAATAGGTGGTGAAGGTCATGTAACCCAGCCCACCCAGCTGGATAAGCAGGAGGATTATCAGCTTTCCCCATAGGGTAAAATCCTTCTCCGTGTCCAGAACCACAAGACCGGTGACGGTGGTGGCGGAAGTGGCAGTGAAGAGTGCCTCCAGATAGCTGACCTTTCTGGTTGTGGAAAAGGGCATGTAAAGGAGCAAAGAGCCTGCAATTATAATGCCCACATAGGAAAGGAGCAATATTCTGTGAGGCGTCCACTCAAAACCCTTCATCCAGATAGATTTTAAACCTATGGAAATAGAGGAACTGATCAGGAGCTGCCTGATGCGTGCAGGCATATCCATACCGGAGGAAAGGCTAAAATCCATACTTTTAGAGCTTGGTCTCTGGCTCAAACCTTCCGTGGAGGGTGGGGGTATAGTAAAAACGGAGCAGGGAGACTACACCCTCCTACACCCACGCTACGGTGAACCCTACCATAGCCTCTCTGCCGGTGCCGTAAGAGAATGTATGGAAAAGTTCCTTATACCTTCCCGTCTTCTGGAAAGGGCGGAGAAGTTGAAGAAGATAAGGATTCTTGATATAGGTTTTGGGCTTGGCTACAACGTAGCCATAGCGGTAAAAAGTATAAGGGACATAAACCCGCTTGCACAGATAGAAGTTCTCTCTCTTGAAAAGGAGTTACCTGAAGAAGTGCCACCCCTACCGGAGAGGTTCAGAGTTATTCATGAGAAAATATGGAGGGGGCTTCCCTGCTTTGAAGAGGAAGGTATAACCTTCAGGCTACATCTTGGGGATGCAAGAGAGAGGATAGTAGAGGTAGGAGACTTCTCCGCTCATGCGGTTTTCCATGATGCCTTTTCACCTTACAGAAACCCGGAGATGTGGAGTTATCACTTTCTTGCCCAAGTGAAAAGGTTGATGAGCCGGGAGGGTATCTGGGTTTCCTACAGCTCCTCCCTCCCCCTCAGAAAGGCTCTCAGAGAACTCGGCTTTAAACTCTCCTCAACCTCAGGGGTTGGGAGGAAAAGAGGTGGCACAATAGCATACCTGACAGGAGAAGACGCCCTTGAAGAGAGAGAAGAACGGAAACTACACAGCTCGCCCTACGCCCTACCCTTTTTGGACCCGGAGCTGAAAAGAGAACCTCTGGATATACTTATAGACTACAGGGTAAGAGTGGAACTCTTTAAAATGGCCCAGGGCGGACTTGAACCGCCGACACCCCGGTTTTCAGCCGGGTGCTCTACCAACTGAGCTACCGGGCCTCCGTAAGCTTTAATATTATATATCAGGTGAGGAGAAATGGTAGTCTTTTTTATAATTAGCCTCCTCTTGAGCTCCTGCAGTGATATATTTCTGGAAAAGGACCTCCTACAAAGACCTCAGGCGAAGAGGTGCTCCGACTGTCACAGTGAGATATTCAGAGAATGGGAAAAAAGCAGGCATGCGGTTGCCTGGAAGAGCGAAAAGTTCAGACTGGAGAGCGAAAACTACACAAAGAACAAGTGTCTTTCCTGCCACGCACCCCATCAGGTGGAACCTGAGATAAAACCAGCTCTGAGGGTAGAGTTCAAGGAGGATGGGGTTTCCTGCGTTGCCTGCCACTTCAAGGAGGAGACGAAGGCAATGCACGGACCCCACAAGGTCTGGTCACCACCCCACCCCTCAAGGCAGGACCTTAACTACACCAGGTCCTTCTTCTGTGCAGGTTGTCATCAGGAAACCTACAAGGAATGGCATCTTACAAAAGTTCAGAAGTCCTGTCAGGACTGCCACATGCCCTCTATGGGTGATAAAAGACTGGTCCAGAAGTTTCCCTTTGAATACTTCCATAGCAAAAAAAGGAGGCATGACCATAGTTTTCCTGCGGGGAAGGCGAAGCCCGAGGACCTTTTGGTTGAGCTGGAAAAGGGCGAGGCTCTGAGACTAAAGATAACCAATGTGGGTATTCCTCACAACCTTCCCACCGCAGACCAGGGCGACCCCAAGCTTTACATAATAGTAGACGCAAAGTTACCCGGCGGTGAAAGTTCTCGAGTGGTAAGAGTGCTCTCCTATCAGGCAAAGAACGCCCTCCTTTACAGAATACCCACCCACATGGACCTGCCCTGGCAAGAAGTAGAAAAGCTCGAGGTTAGCCTCCAGAGGAAGTTAAGCTGGAAAGAAGAAAGAGAGGAAATATTGCGTATAACCCTCAGGTAGTTTATAATAATAACCCTAAGTCAAAGGAGGTAAGACATGGCAGAACATGAGGTGCACCACCATTTGGGAGAGCACGAGTATAGCTACTGGCCCCTGCCTGTAGGTCTTTCGGTTCTTCTGGTCCCTCTTACCTTCATCGCCCTGATGGTCTGGCAAAAACCCATGTTAGCTCTGGTTTTTGGGGGTGTAAGCCTTGTCCTATTTATTATCGGGATAGTGGGCTGGATAAACGAGTTCTTCTCAAAGGGTCACGAGGAAGGACTTGGTATGCCTGCCATGATGTTCTTTATAGTCTCCGAGGTGGTCATCTTCGGAACCATGTTCGCGGGCTTTTATATGGCGAGGGCTACCCACGCAGAGGCGTGGAGTCAGTGGGTTCCAAAAGACATGAACCTTACCATACCCCTCATACTTACCTTTATCCTCTGGGCTTCCAGCGCCACCATAGCCTTTGCGGAGAAGTTTTTTGAGAAGGGTAACAGGGGGCTTTCCGCTCTCTTTATTTTGTTTACCATGGCTCTTGGAACTGCCTTTATGGTCATACACGTGATGGAGTGGCTCCATCTCTGGCACGGCGGTTTTACCCTCAGCTCCAACATGTATGGCACTGGCTTTTACATGCTTACGGGCATACACACTTCTCACATAGTGGTGGGTCTGCTTACCATGCTCGTTGCCCTTTATCTGCTCCTTACGGGCAAAACGGGCGAGCACAAGGGACATACCTATGTGAAGGCTATGACCCTCTACTGGCATTTTGTGGATATCATGTGGCTTCTGGTGGCAAGCAGTGCCTACCTCATAGGTAGCCTGGCATGAAACTTCTCGCTTTTTTTCTGTTTCTAACCTTTGCCCTTGCCAGAGAACCTTACGAGTATGGCAGGTATACCAGCTACTACGGCGAGCAGGATGTGAGCCTGGTAAAAGTTCAAGAGGACCTCTTCATAGGAAAGTCTGTGCCTGATGTAAAGGTAAAAACCTTAAAGGGCGAGAGGAGCTTGAGAGAGTTTATATCCGGCAAGCCCACAGCCCTGCTCTTCGCCTACTACACCTGTGACACTGTATGTCCAGTAACCGCAGAAAACCTCTTCAAGACCTCAAAAAAACTACCCGGAGAATACCGCTATATAGTCCTGTCCTTTGACGAGCGAGACTCCTTTGAAAGCATGAGAGGGTTTATGCTGAAAAACTTCCAAACCACAGAATTGCCTGAGAACTGGCTTGTAGGTCTCCTGTCCAAAGAGGACATAAGGAAGCTCACCCAGTCGGTAGGTTATAAGTTTTACTTCATAGACAGAGACAGGATATTCATACACCCCAGCGTAACCATATTCCTGTCGCCCGAAGGTAAGGTTATGAGGTATCTCTACGGACCTTTTCTCAGGGAGAGAGATGTGAACCTTGCCTTTATAGATGCCCAGAGAGAAAAACCTTCTATAAATAGAATAGTGGACCTCGCCCTGCTGGCTTGCTACCGTTACGACCACGCTCGTAGCAGGTATGTGATAGACCCAACCCTTATCTTTGCAGGTATTGGGGTTATAGGTCTTGTTGCCACTTTTTCTCTAGCATATCTTTATAACAGACATAGAAAGGAGGTGCACCCATGAAGGAAGTGTTCGCCTATCCTGCCAACTACTGGCATACCCTGTATGAAATATGGCTCATCATATCGGTGGTCATCTATCTTGTTGTCTTCCTGCCTGCAGCCTACTTTCTGGTCAGGTATCGTTACAGGAAAGGCGTTAACGAAAGGGCACAGCATGTAAAGGAGAGTAAAGCCCTTGAAGTTCTATGGACTATTATACCCACCATTGTTGTCATCTACCTCGCCACTCACAGTTTTGCCTTCTACAGGGTGCAGAGGAATGCTCCAGAGGATGCCCTTGAGATAAAGGTGACCGCCTTTATGTGGGGCTGGGAATTTGAGTATCCTAACGGTAAAAAGGTTTTCTCCTTTTTTAACAGCGTCGTTGACCCAGAGAAAAATGTTTATCTAACAACAGACAAGGTAAACGACATGTTTAAGGCTTATATACCTGAAGGAAAACCTATAAAGGTTCTCTGCACTTCAAGGGACGTGATACATTCCTTCTATGTGCACCCTGCGAAGGTAACTGAGGACTGTGTGCCCGGAAGGATAACCCATCTGTGGTTTCAGATAAACCAGCCCGGCGATTACTGGGTTTTCTGCAGAGAATACTGCGGAACACAACATTCCAAGATGGCTGCGGTGCTGAAGGTAGTTCCAAAGGAAGAGTTTGAAAAATGGCTTCAGCAGGGTGTGCAAACAAACCAGGAAGGCAATAAACATAACCTTTAAAGGAGGTGCATCATCATGGCTGCAGTAAGCTACAAACCTTACTTCAGTGCGGGGCTGAAGGAATGGATATTCACCACAGACCACAAAAAGATAGGTATAATGTATGGCGTCACCAGCCTGATCTTCTTCCTAATAGCGGGTCTTTCCGCCCTTGCTATAAGGCTCGAGCTCTATCAGCCCGGTCTCCAGTATATGTCTGAAGACACATACAACCAGGCTCTTACGGTCCACGGGGTGATTATGCAGTTCTGGTGGGCGGTTGGTATATGGAGCTCCTTTGGTAATTACCTTCTTCCCCTCATGATAGGTGCGAGGGACGTGGCTTTTCCCAGGCTCAACGCCCTTAGCTACTGGTTCTTCTTCGCTGCAAGCGTCCTTGCCCTTCTTACCCTGCTTCCCGGCAACCA
>JBCNVH010000126.1:0-4751 GCA_039630295.1 Aquificaceae bacterium
GTTTCCTCTTTTACCTTTCCTGAAACCCACACAAGGTAAGTTTTAGGAAGTTTATATCTGGGGTGCATTATTCTGTTGGCGAGCTCTCCGTCGTTGGTCAAAAGCAGAAGACCCTCCGCATTGTAGTCAAGTCTTCCCGCCGGGTAGACTCTTACATTGATGTCCTTCAGGAGCTCCTGAAGTGTCCTTTTGCCTTCCTTTGACTCCCCCAAGGCGGTAAGATAACAGCAGGGTTTGTAGAGTATCAGGTATACGCGCTTCTGTGGTTTTATCTCCTTTCCTTCTACCTCGACCGTGTCCTTATCCGGGTCAACCCTCCAGCCCAGCTCTTTTACCACAAGACCGTTTACCTTTACCTTTCCTTTGAGTATAAGCTCTTCAGCCTTCCTTCTTGAGGTAATACCGCAGAGAGACAGGTATCGGTTAAGTCTTACCAGTATCTTTCCTCCCTCCAGGGGTCTCCCCTGCGGTTATAGCCTCTCAGCTCCCAAAAGCCCAGGATTTCTTCTTCCAGGAGCTCTATGCCCCACACATACTTGGCACTTTTCCAGGCGTAAAGCTTGGGCACTACCAGCCTGAGAGGGTATCCATGTCTGAGTGGTATGGGTTTTCCATACATCTTATAGGCTAATATGCTGTCCTCTTCGTAAAGGTATTCCAAGGGCAGGTTTGTGGTATAGCCTTCAAGGCAGTGGACTAAGACATGGCGGGCGGATGGTTTGGGCTTTGCAAGGTTCAAGAGGTAAGAAGTGCGCACACCTTCCCACTGCATTTCTTTTACACTCCATCTTGTCACACAATGAAAGTCCGCAATCAGCTCTACCGAGGGCAAAGATAGGAGCTCCTGGTAGGTAAGCTCAAGGGGGTTTTCCACAAGTCCGAAGAGTTTGAACCTGTAATCCTCTATGTCCCACTGGGGTATGTGGTCTACTATATCGTAGACTATGGGCGCAGATATCCACCTCTGACCAGGTGGCAGGCGGTCTTCTCTCTGATTTATGGAGCTTATGACCTTTTCTTTCATAGGTTATGAATATAGGGTGCTATAATAAAAATCCCATGGAAGAAAAGCTAAAAAAATACTACAGGGACATAGAGGTAAGGGAGCTCGGAAAGCTTCTTCAGGAAAAGCTTAGAAAAGTTCCACCCACTATGGAATATGTTAGAAACCTCATACTTGATACAAAGCTGATTTTCAGGGTGCTCTCCGATGTTGAGTTTGACCTCAAGGAAGAGGCAAGAAAAGACTTCGTATCCGCTCTTCTCTACTTCATAGAAGGTAAGGACACCCTTCGTAAGCGTCTACCTCTCATAGGCTACTGGGATGACTACAGGTTGGTCAGGTATGTGAAAGACAAGCATAGAGAGGAAATAAACCGCTACTTCTCACAGGTCAGACACTTTATAGCCAACTACTTCTGATGTTTCGTTTCCTGCTTTACAGACTCTTTCAGGCTTTCCTGACGCTGGTGGGCGTAACCTTTCTCTCCTTCCTGATAATAAAGCTGGCACCGGGAGACTATCTTGACCAGCTCAAGCTCAACCCACAGATATCACCAGAAACCATAGAAGCTCTCAAAAAACAATACGGTCTTGACCAAAATATTCTTCTGCAGTATCTTAAGTGGCTCTTCTCAGCTCTGAGCTTTGACCTTGGCTACAGCTTTCAGTATCATGCACCCGTATCGCAGCTGATAGGCGAAAGGGTCTGGAACACGCTCCTGCTTACTGTGAGTTCCACATTGCTCTCCTGGCTTCTGGCTATGCCTCTCGGTCTACTGGCGGGCTTAAAAGAAAACAGCCCAATAGACAAAGCCATAAGAGCCTACAGCTACTTTTTTATGTCTTTACCTTCTTTCTTCCTTGCCTTTCTGATGCTCCTGCTGGTTTCCAAAACAGGTCATCTACCAGTGGGTGGTATACACAGCCCGGATTTTCACAAGCTTAGCCTTTGGGGAAAGCTCCTTGACCTACTCGCCCATATGCTGGTGCCGGTGCTTACTCTTACCCTTGTATCCTCCGCAGGTCTTATAAGGCTGATGAGAAGCAGTGTTATAGAGATAAGGAACAGCCCTATGGTGCTCATGCTAAGGGCAAAGGGTGTATCCCAATGGGTTATAATAAAGCATATATTCAAGAACGCTATGAACCCCTTTACCACACTCATAGGCTATGAGATAGCGGGGCTTCTCTCTGGTGCAGCCCTTATAGAGATTATAGTAGGCTGGCCCGGACTGGGAACTCTTATGCTTGATGCGGTGCTCTCTCAGGACCTTTTCCTGGTTATGGGTGGTCTCTACATCGGCACTATAATGCTTCTTGTGGGTAATCTTATGGCGGATATACTTCTGGCTATCATAGACCCGAGGGTGAGGGAGAAGGAGGTAACAAGGTAAGGAGGTGAACTATGCCAAAGGTCGCAGTCATACTTGCGGAAGGCTTTGAGGAAGTGGAAGCGGTGGCGCCCATTGATGTGCTAAGACGTGCAGGTGTGGAGGTTTTGGTGGCAGGATTGTCACCAGAGCCTGTGGCAAGTGCGAGAAATCTGAGAATTTTACCCGATGTAACCCTGGAGCAGCTTGACCCGGAAGAGCTTGACATGGTCATCCTTCCCGGCGGTGCAGGTGGGGTGGAAAGGTTGAAACAGGACCCGAGAGTGGAAAGGCTTATAAAAGCCATGCAGGAAAAGAACAAGCTCATAGGTGCCATATGCGCCGCACCTACAGCCCTTGCCAAGTTTGGTCTACTCAAGGGCAAAAGGGCAACCGTCTATCCCTCTCTGGTGGAGGAGATAAAACCAGCCCTTTTTGTGGACCAGCCTGTGGTGGAGGACCAGAATATCCTGACAAGCCAAGGTCCGGGCACCGCCCTCGAGTTTGGTATAAAGCTGGCGGAGAAGCTGGTGGGCAAGGAGAAGGCGGAGGAAGTGGCAAGGCGGATGCTGGTAAGATAGGAACGGTTATGGTAAGTTGTCACTCTGGTGGACGGTTACTGGACGAGGTGCATTATTGGAAATAAGGCATGCCTTACTCCTCGGAGCGGTAGAAGGTATAACCGAGTTCCTGCCCGTATCTTCCACAGGGCATCTTATACTTACCGCCCATATACTGGGAATACCCCATGATGGTTTTACCAAAAGCTTTGAGATAACCATACAGCTCGGTGCCATACTGGCTGTGGCTTTTATCTACTGGAGAAGGCTGCTAAAGGACCTGGAGCTGTGGAAGAGGATACTGGTGGCTTTCCTTCCTACTGGTCTCCTCGGCTTTACTCTATACAGGTTCATAAAGGGCTACCTAATAGGTAACGACCTGGTGGTGGTCCTTGCCCTTGTGCTGGGTGGTCTTTTTCTTCTCTTTGCGGACAGGGTTTGTGAGAAGTTCTGTTACATAGGTGATGCGAGAGAGCTGAGCTACCCCAGAGCCTTTGCGGTAGGTTTATTCCAGAGCCTGGCTATGGTGCCGGGGGTATCCCGCTCCGGTGCCACCATTATAGGCGGTATGCTTCTTGGTCTTAACAGAAAAACCTCCGCGGAGTTTTCCTTCCTGTTGGCTCTCCCTACCATGCTGATAGCCACATCCTACGACCTTTACAGGTCCTATGCTGACTTTCGGTCTACCGACTGGCAAGTGCTGGGTGTAGGGTTCCTTACTGCCTTCTTCTTTGCAGTGCTGAGCATAAAAACCCTGCTCCGCTTTCTTTCAAGTTATTCCTTCCTGCCCTTTGGTATTTACAAAATCCTTGGTAGGGTTCCTTTATGCTTACTTTTTCCTCTTGCAGGAATAGTAAGTATCTTAAGAAGTCTTGAAGAGTAAAGCACTTCTGATATAATATATGTGATGAAGCTCATATCCGCCAACTGGAAAATGAACCTGACCCCTGCCCAGACAAGAGAATACCTCCAAAAGTTCCTTCCTTTTGTAGAGGGTATAAAGGATAGAGAAATACTCATATGTCCCCCTTTCACTTCTCTTTGCGTGGCTGAGGAGATGCTCGCAGATAGCGAAATAAGACTTGGAGCTCAGAACTGCTATCATGAGCCAAAGGGGGCTTTCACAGGAGAGGTCTCCCTTGACATGCTTAAGGAGTTCGGTGTTTCCTATGTCATAGTGGGACATTCGGAGAGGCGGTGGATATTCGGAGAGTCTGATGAGCTCATAAACAGGAAGGTGACCGCCTGTCTAAAGGCTGGTGTAAGACCTGTAATATGCGTAGGCGAAAGACTTGAAGAGAGAGAAGCGGGTCTGACCTTCAAGGTGGTAGAGACCCAGATAAGACTTGCCCTCTCCGGAGTTGAGGAATATACAGATAGCCTGGATATAGCCTACGAGCCCGTCTGGGCGATAGGAACGGGCAACCCAGCCACACCGGAGGATGCCCAGCTGGTTCATGCCTATATCAAAGACCTGCTCCATCAGATTAACCCTGGACACAGGGGTGAAACACGCGTCCTCTATGGCGGTAGTGTGAGGTACATAAAAACGCTGGCGAATTCATGCGTATGAAGGTGTGGAGGGCTTTTGGTGGGTGGTGCCAGCCTAGACCCTAATCCTTTGCCCAGATCATAAAATCCTTTTAGAGCTATAAGGGGTATGGGAAGGTCGAGCAGGAAGATTAAAGAAAACTTGATGTTTGTCTTTCCCATATAAGAGACCTCATGAAGTTAAGCAAAAGCCAGTGAAGGAAAGAAGCATGAGGTTAAAATGTCTCCACCTGAGATAGAACCAGCTAAGTGCAAGGCTTAGGTAGAA
>JBCNVH010000127.1:0-25163 GCA_039630295.1 Aquificaceae bacterium
AGGAGCTCCACAAGCCTCAGACCCCTGTTTATGGTCTGCTGGGTTGCTTTGTCCAGCTCGGAGGCAAACTGCACGAAGGCTTCAAGCTCTCTAAACTGGGCAAGGTCAAGCCTGAGAGTTCCTGCCACCTGCTTCATAGCCTTTATCTGGGCTGCACCCCCAACCCTTGAAACCGAAAGACCCACATTTATGGCAGGTCTCACACCCTTGTTGAACAGGTCCGGTTCCAGATATATCTGACCATCAGTTATGGAGATGACGTTGGTGGGTATATAGGCTGCCACATCGCCCGCCTTTGTTTCTATTATAGGAAGAGCGGTAAGAGAGCCAGCACCCATCTCGTCGTTGAGTTTGGCAGCACGCTCCAAAAGCCTTGAGTGAAGGTAGAAAACATCACCCGGGTAGGCTTCTCTTCCCGGTGGTCTTCTCATCAGAAGTGAGAGCTGTCTGTATGCCTCCGCATGCTTGGAAAGGTCATCGTATATGATAAGGGCATGCTTGCCGTTGTCCCGTAAGTATTCTCCTATTGTGCATCCCACAAAGGGTGCAAGATACTGCAATGAGGCAGGGTCTGTGGCGGAGGCTACCACCACGCAGGTGTATTCCATTGCACCGTTCCTCTCTAAGAGCTCTATTATTCTGGCGGTAGTGGACCTTTTCTGACCTATCGCCACATAGATGCAGTAAACGTCCGTATCTTTCTGATTAAGGATGGTGTCTATGCATATGGTGGTTCTTCCTGTGGACCTGTCACCTATTATCAGCTCACGCTGACCCCTGCCTATGGGTATCATGGCATCTATAGCCTTTATACCCGTCTGAAGTGGCTCGTGGACCGATTTTCTTCTCACCACGCCCGGCGCTATTTTCTCCACAGGAGACCTGTATTCATACTTTATTGGTCCTTTTCCATCAAGTGGATTGCCTAAAGGGTCTATGACCCTGCCTATGAGCCCCTCACCCACAGGCGCGTCCAGTATCCTCCCCGTTCTCCTTACTATAGAGCCCTCTCTTATTCCGCTCTCGCTACCCAGCACTATTATACCCACGTTGTCTTCTTCAAGGTTGAAGGCAAGACCCATGGTCCCACCCTCAAACTCCACCAGCTCGTTTGCCATCACATTGTCAAGCCCATAAGCCCTTGCCACACCGTCACCCACATAGTAAACTACGCCCACCTCTTCCATCTTTGCGGATGCCTCAAAGCCCTTTATCTGTTCTTTCAGAAGTTGAAGTGCTTCCTCGTAAGTTATGGTAGCCATAACAAACCTCCTTAGGGTTTTGGTAATATTTTATTACATCTTTCACAGAAAAACCTGCTCTTGGCATCCACCTCCTGAACACTGTTGGAAAAGTTCATAACACACAGGGGCGTTCTGCAGTGCATAAGTCCGAAGGTGTGCCCAAGCTCGTGGTTTACCTCCTTACAGACCCTTTCAAAGAAGAGCCTTTCCTCTTTGTCCCAAAGCCTGTATGTGCTCACAAGGGCATGGCTGCCACCAAGCCTTGCCAGCCCAAAGATGAAGTTAAGACCCTCCTCGTAGAGGTCAAAGGGGAGAAGGGCAAGGAACTTCAGCATGTCTGGGTAGTAAACCCTTGAAAGGTATTCCAGAAGGGTGCTTCCTCTGTGCTGTTTTCTCTTTGGGTCGTAGCCCACAGAAGGGGGGAGGAGAAGGTGAGAAAACCTCACGTCAAAACCCAGAGTTTCTTTCAGGTTCTTTGCAACCGCAAGCAGAAGCCTCTTCTCAAGACCGAAAGTGGTAAGGTATATAAACTTACCTGCTGACACTTCTGTATTCCCTTACCCATCTGTTGTGTTCCCGCAGGGTTTTGCTGAAGTTATGACCACCACTGCCATCCGCAACAAAGTAGAGGTAGTCCACCTCCGCAGGTTCAAGAGCCGCCTTAAGAGAGTCAAGCCCGGGGTTACATATGGGTGATGGTGGAAGACCGTAGTAATGATAAGTGTTGTAAGGGTCCTCCATCCTCAGATGCTTCGTGGTGAGCTTCCCCTTCCACTCCCCCCTTCTTTTCAGAGCGTATATGACGGTTGGGTCTATCTGAAGCTTCATACCCCTTTTCATCCTGTTGTGTATAACCGCAGAAACCAGAGCTCTTTCTTCGGGTTTTGAAGTCTCTTTTTCCACCATGGAAGCTACGGTAACCCATTTTTCCAGAGTCATCGATTTTTCAGAGAGCTCCTCTCTTAGTTTCTCCGTCCTTTTAAGGAAGTTCTGGTGCATGATTTCTATAACCTTTAGGGGGTGTGTGTTTTTTGAAAAAAAGTAAGTATCAGGAAAGAGAAAGCCTTCCATGCTATGGGTCTTGAGCCCGTATTTCTTTGCCACCTCCTCCGAAAGGGCGTATTTTAGAAAGTCTTCAGAGGAGCATATAAGGTTCTCCTCAAGGGTTCTGGCAATGTCATAGAGGTCCGAACCCTCCGGTATGGTAATCCTGTAAACTTTCTTAAGCCCTTTACTGAGCTTTTCGTAAACCTCCCAGGGGAAAACAAACCCATCAAACTCATACTCACCCGCCTCCAACTTCCTCTTATGTATACTGTGGAGAAAGAGAAAGGACAGTGGGTTTCTCAGGACGCCCGCCCTGTAAAGTATTAGAGACACATGAGTGGTGGGTGTTCCGTAAGCTATGTCCACAAGCTTTTTCTCTACCTTAACCGGTGCAAAAGAGTAGAGGATAAACCCAAGGAGAAGCAGGGCAGGAAGGAGAAGCTTAAGGTATCTCATAGACTTTCCATATACTCAAGGAGAAGGGTATAGGCGGACAGGCTGTCTTTAAGCTCCCTTTTCTTTCTCCAGTCCACACCTTTAAGCATTCTATAGGCTTCAAGGGTTGTGTCCCTTTCATCCCAGAGAATAACCTCCACCTTCTCCGGAAGCACCTCTCTGAGCTTTTGAAAGAACTCTCGGACTTCTCTCGCCCTCTGTCCTTCTCTGCCTGAGGGGGTAAGAGGCAGTCCAAGAAGGAGCAGGGAAACATCTTTCTCTCTTGCCTTTTCTCTTATGAAAGAAAGGCTTTCCCCACCTCTGTTCTCTATACTGCCCAGAGGAACCGCCAGACCAAGCCTCGTGTCCCCGAGAGCTAAACCTATCCGTTTACTTCCGTAATCTACCGCCAGAACCTTCAACCCGTCTTCATTCCTACCACCCTGTAAAGGGGGCAGAAACCTACAACCGATGTGCCTATAAAGACGATACCTATTATACCCAGTACCCACCAGGCACCACCCTTGCTAAAGGCAAGGTAGAGAAAGACAAGCCCCAACAGAACCCTTATAGCCCTGTCCCAGTTTGCCATATTTTTTTCCATGGTTTACACCTCCTGCGGGCTGGTCAGCCCTTCTTAAATAAATATATAGTATAGAACATACGTCGGGTGAAAAATTACAAAAGTTTTGCACATATTGAGCCTACTTATATAAGCCTTAAGCTCATAGTCTCAACCAAGCTCACGGCTGACAGGGCTTTTACAAAGTTGCTTGGTTTCTTTATTAACAGAACTGCTTTCAAACCTTCCTTCACAACTACCAGTCCTCCAGAGCAAAACTTTAGGCTTTACCTTAAAATTTTACCCATGAGCCAAACCTTAGCAGAAAAGTTTTATTACCTTATGAAGCTGGGGAGAGAATTTGAGCTGAGGTGTAAGGAGGAATACCTGAAGGGGAACATATCCGGCTTTCTTCACCTTGCCGTAGGTGAGGAGGCGGTCCATGTGGGTGCGGTGGTAGGCTTTGGAAAGGGTGACCTTTTCTGTCCCTACAGGGAGCATGTGCTTGCCCTTGCCCGTGGCATAGACCCAAAGCTCATCATGGCGGAGATGTTTGGCAAGGTGACGGGTGTTTCGAAGGGCAAGGGTGGTTCTATGCACCTATATGAGCCAAGGCTGGACTTTTACGGCGGAAACGCCATAGTGGCTGCGCACCTTCCCCATGCGGTGGGTGCGGGTTATGCGAGGAAGCTCATGGGTGAAAAAGCGGGTGTTCTCTGTATCTTTGGTGATGGTGCCACCAACAACGGCACTTTCTTTGAATCTTTAAACATGGCAGCTCTTTTGGAAGTTCCTGTGCTCTTCCTCTGCGAAAACAACCAGTATGCCATAGGAACGCATGTAAGCAGGTCTTCTTACCTGAAGGACCTTTTCCTCAAAGCCAGGGACTACATGCCTTCGGTGCAGGTGGATGGTATGGATGTCTTTGAGGTTTACCGGGCGGTGGTAAGGGCAAAGGAATACATGGAAGAGCAGGGAAAGCCCTACTTTATAGAAGCCCTTACCTACAGGTTTGAGGGGCATTCCATGGCGGACAAGGGAGATTACAGGTCCCCCAGAGAGTTGGAGATGTTCAGAAGAAGAGACCCTCTGGAGCTCCTTCTCAAAAGGTCCTTAAAGGAGGGCTGGCTTACAGAGGAGCAGGTCAGGCTCATAGACCAGAAGGTGGAAAGGCTTATAGAGGAGTCTATTGAGTTTGCCCTGAACTCTCCGGAGCCCTCAGAAGAAGAGCTCTACTCCGACCTATACTGCGGGGTTTGCTCCGATGTTATACCGTGAAGCCCTTAACCTTGCCCTTGACCATGCCATGGAGCACGACCATAGGGTTGTGCTTCTTGGTGAAGATGTGGGCTTTTACGGTGGAAACTATAAGGTTACGGAGGGTCTTTACGCAAAGTATGGAGCCAAAAGGGTTATAGACACACCCATAGCGGAGAACTCCATAGTGGGCACTGCCATTGGCATGGCTATGATGGGGCTTCGCCCTGTGGCGGAGATTATGACCGCCAATTTTTCCATGCTGGCAATGGACCAGATAGTAAACCAGATGCCCAAGCTCCGCTACATGAGCGGTGGAAAGCTCTTCTTACCCCTTGTGGTCCGCATGCCCCAGGGTGTGGCAAAACAGCTTGCAGCCCAACACTCTCAGAGCCTTGAACACTTCTTCGCCTCCATACCCGGGCTCTATGTCTTTTGTGCCTCCGACTCTATAGTTGCCTACCATGGACTTCTTCAAGCCATAAGGATGGATGACCCCATCCTGTTCCTTGAGCACGTTCTCCTGTATGGACTGGACTTTCCCTTTGAGCCCCTTGAAAGCTTTGACCCCTTCAGGGCAAGGGTCCTTAAGGAGGGTAGGGATGTGACGGTGGTCTCCTATCTTAAGATGACCCATGATGTTCTTAAGGTTTCTCAATGGCTTGAGGAGAAGGAAGGCATATCCTGCGAGGTGATAGACCTCCCTTCCCTCAGACCCATAGACTTTGAGACCATATACGGGTCCGTAAAGAAAACCAAGAGGCTTGTGGTGGTCTATGAGGCGCCAAAGACGCTTGGGCTGGGTGCGGAGGTCTCCACCAGAGTGAGCGAAGAGCTCTTTTACTTCCTCGATGCCCCTCCGCTTAGGATTGCAGGAGAGGAAGTTCCTATCCCTTACAACAGGAAACTGGAGCTGATGGCAATACCCACACCCGAGAAGATATACACCCAGATAGTTCAGTGGGGTAGAAGACATGGACTATGAAATACTGATGCCCCAGTTCTCGGATACTATGGAAGCAGGAAGGGTAGCAAGGTGGCTAAAGAAGGAGGGAGACTTTGTGGAAAAGGGTGAGGTCATAGCGGAGATAGAGGCGGAGAAGGCGGTCATGGAGCTTCAGAGTTTTAAGAGGGGGCTTCTTAAAAGGATATTGGTTGGGGAAGGGCAGGAAGTGCCAGTGGGCAGACCCATAGCCCTTATGGAGCTGGGGGAAAAGCTTGAAGAATTCAAAAGACCCCCAGCACCTACACCTGAGGAGAAAAAGGTCACACCACCAAAAGAAGAGGCGCCAAAGGCTGTTTACAGCGAAATCATCCAGAAGGTTGAGCTTCCCGCAGGTTTTGCCTCACCTTACGCAAAGGTTCTGGCAAAGGAGATGGGACTTGAGCTTGAAGAGCTGCAGAAGGAAGGGAGGCTTCCCTCTCCGGCTCATGCCAGGGATGTAGAGGGGCTTGTAAGGGAGAGATACTTTACGCCCAGAGCACTTGAGCTTCTGAAGGAATACGAGCTAAAGCCAGAAGACCTAATAAGTATCTTCCCTGACCGCAAGATAGATGAGGACATGCTTCTGGCTTATGTGGAGAAGGAGGGCATTCCCAGAAGGCTTCCCATCTCTTCAGTCCAGAAGAGCCTAATCTTTAACCTGTCAAAGAGCTCTGTCCTGCCCCACTACCACATATACGAGGTCTTTGACCTTTCCCAGATACCTTGGGACAAGGATATAACCCTTACCCACTGGCTCATAAAGATAGTGGGAGATGCCATGCAGTATTTTGAAAGGCTGAGAGCTGTTTTTAAGGAGGACTACTACCTCCTTTACCCCCACTCCAGCATAGGTGTTGCCATGGCTGTTGGTGATGAGCTCTACGCACCTGTGATAAAGGAAGTAAACAGAAAGGGGCTAAAAGAGATAGCCCAGGAGGTGAGGGAGCTGAAGAGAAAGGCAGAGGAAGGAAGGCTCAGTCTTGAGGAGCTCCAGGGTGCAACCCTTACTATCTCTAACCTTGGCATGTTTGGCATAAGGTCCTTTGATGCGGTCATACCTTACGGACAGGTGTGCATAATGGCTGTGGGTATGCAGGACAGGGATGGGAGGGCTCATATCACCTTTACCTTTGACCACAGGGTGGTAAACGGCTTTCATGGGGCGCTTTTTGTTAAGCACCTTAAGGAAAAGGTTCTTGACAAGAACTACATAAGGTTTCTTAAAAGGGGTTAGGATTTAAAGCCTTTAAGGCAAAAACTGTGACATTGCCCTGTTAAAGAACTCAGTAATAGTAACCTACGGAGAAGTAAAGCTTATATCTCCTGTAAAGGTCCTTTTCTACAGGAAAAGCCAGGTCGAGCCTCACAGGACCTATGGGCGTGTTTACGCCGAGGGCTGAGCCAAGGCTCCATTTAACCTCTCTCAAAAGCTCCTTCATGCTGTTTCCCACCGCACCCGAGTCACTGAAGACCGCACCTATGAAAGGTCCTCTTAGAGGGAAGATGAATTCAAGCCTTCCAAAGCCATAATACTTTCCGCCCTTTGGCTGTCCCACCTCCTCAAAGGAATAGCCCCTAAGGTCCCTCAACCCCCCAAGGAAAAACCTTTCGAAGACAGGTGCATCACCCCAGAGGGCACCCATCGCCACCTTGAAGCTTAACATTGAACCCCTCCTGGCTGGAATCACATAGAAGGTGGAAAGGTCAAATTTTGCGTAGCGGGCATCTCCCTCTGTTAGGCTAAGGTTTATGCTGTTATAGTGCAGTCTTTTTGGTGAAAAAGGGTCATCCTTAAACTCTCTTATGAGGAAAAAACCCTGCTTCCTCAGCTGAAAAACCTGACCATCCAGCCTGTTCCTTAAAAAGCTCAGGACAGGACCTACCGAAGTGTTGACGCCCACCCTGTAACCCAGCTGAAGGTTAAAACCGTAAGAACCCAGATTATAGCTCCTATGTTCCTCGAAACCTCTGAAGAAGTTGAGCTTAAACCAGTATCTGCTTGAGAAAAAAAAGTTATCCTGCAGGACAAGGTCGTAGAGCTCTCTCTTGCCCGTCTTCCTGTACTTCGCCCCAGAGGTAAGACCTACACCCAGCAGGTTTTTTACACCCAGAAAAGCTTCCAGGGAAAGGTTTTCCTCAGTGTTGTATCCAAATGAGACGTCAAAGAGACCCCTGCGGTCCTCAGAAACCTTTACCAACCTGTGCACCACCTTTTTTTCCTTATCCAGGAAAGTTTCCACGGACACACCAGTGAAAAGACCGCTACTCAACATGTTATGCAAGGTTCTTTCGTTGAGAATTTCAGAGTAATGCTTTCCCTTCTCTATCATGTAGGAAAGCTCACGGGTAGAGGTTTTATCCTGTCCATAGTAAACCGTCTCCCCGTATCGGTAAACTGGTCCCTCCACTATTCTGTATATGTAAATATAATTAAGGCTGTCTCCCTCTTCCTCTATGTTTACCTGCACCTCGTAGTCGCCCTCAAGAAAACCCCTTTCCTGAAAGTATCTCTGTATGTCTAAATTGAGGGCTTCTATGAGCTCTGTGTTAAACACCGCCGGGAGTTTCTCTCTATGTTTTGAGAATATTTTCCTGATTTCCCTGTTATCGCCTGTGTACAAAAAATCCTTCAGTATTTGTCTCTTTCCGGGCTTTAGGTTTATGCTTACCTTTACCTTTTTTTCTTCCTTAAGGATTTCCTTGCTTATACTACCCTCCGCTAATGTGTAGCCCTTTTTGATAAGTTTTTCCAGCTCTGCCCTAAGTGTAGCCTCAAGTCTATCCTCATCGTAGAATTCTTCTCCGGGCTTTCCCTCAAGAACCCTGTATCTTGGTCCTTCCTCCACCCTAAAGACTATGTCCTGTCCCTCTCTTCTGTGTTCTACCGTGACCTCAAAAAAACCCTTCCTGTGATAGGCTTTCATTATACTTTCCTTCGCTTCTTCCAGAGAAAAGGGGTCAACGCCCTTCCCCTGGAGCTCACTCAACTCTATGATTTCTTTCTCCTTGAAGAAGTTAACACCCTCTGTCAAAACCTTGTGCTTCCTCCCCTCAAGAACCTGAAAGATGGGTCTTGCCACAAAACCCCTACCACTTATAGCGGTCAGTGTTCCGAGAGGATGGCTAAAGAGATTTGATAGTCCCTCCGAGAGAGCTCCCAGAAACCTCAGAGGGTTCTTACTTAGACCTCTATACTGTGGTGCAAGCACTATGTAGAAGGGTCTGTTTAATCTGAGCTTTTCAACCCCTTCGTAGTAAACAAAAACATCCCAGAAGCCCTCCCTTATGTAAAAATCCTGCAGGGGAAAGACCAGTTCTCTAAAAAGGCTTTCTCTGACTACCCTGCCCCTTACAAGTCCTGTCTTCATGTCCAGAAGCGAAGGTTCATAGCTCGAGCCCTTATATACCCCTCCTTCTGTAAAGTAAACCGGACCCTCCCCTATCCCTATGTAGAGCTCCACATAACCTTCCTCATCTCTGCTCAGGGTTACGCCTACCGCCACATCCAGAAAACCCCTGTCCATATATAACCTTCTTATCCTTTCCTCTACCTCTGAACTTTCAAGCTCCGGAGGGCGCAGGGGCATACCCTCATAAAAACCAAGATAGGACAGGATTTCCTCTCTGATTACTGCCCTGTTTCCCCTCACCTTTATGCTTTTAACTATGGGATACCTCTCCACGTAGATGTATACCCTGTTTTCCTCCTCCATAAGGTAAACCTCTTTTACATCCTCTATAGACCTTATCATCTGCACCATTTCTCTGTAGTTCTCCAAGTTTATGACCTTCTGAAAGTTGTTATTTCTGAGGGGGTAGTTGGACATCAGGTATACCTGTGCAAATAGGCTCAGGGGGAAAAGGAGGAGGAGTATGAAGAGCATAGTATAATTTTAACGATGGGTGAGGATAAAAAAATAGCCTACTCAATCCCGGGCATGACGCCTTTAGATGTTTTGAAAAGGGATAAGAAGGCGGTAGCCCTCGAGTTTGAAGCCTTGCTTATTAAAGAGATGCTGAAAGAGGCTTTTAAGCCCATGCTTGAGGGAAAATCCTTTGACACCAGGCTATACTATGATACTTTTCTGGAGAAACTTAGTAAAAAGATGGCGGATGCAGGGGGTATAGGGATAGCCAGGTTTATTTTAGAGAACCTCAAGGATGGGAAGACTTGACAGAATAAGTCCCTTTCTCGTAATGGACATACTTCAGGAAGCCCTGAGTATAGAAAATGTGGTTCACATGGAGATAGGGGAGCCGGACCTTGAGCCACCTCCCGGTGTAATAGAGGCTATGGAAAAGGCAGTCAGAGAGAGGAAATATTTCTACACGCCAAGCCTCGGTCTCCGGGAACTGAGGGAAAGGATAGCGGAGCATTACTATAACTATTATGGGGTTGAGGTTTCTCCCTCAAGGGTAGTCATAACCACGGGCACATCTTCTGCCTTTCTGGTGGTATACGCCCTACTTTTAAGCGCCGGTGATAGGGTTGTGCTTTCAGACCCTTCCTATCCCTGTTACAGAAACTTTGCCTATCTTTTGGACATAGAGCCCATTATGGTTAAGGTGGACGGGGGCACCAGATACCAGATAACCCCCGAGCATCTTGAAGGTATGGAAGGCTATGCGGCGGTGCACATATCCACACCTGCAAACCCCACCGGTAGTCTCTATGAAGAAGACAACCTCAGAGCTCTTGCATCCTTCTGCGAAAGCAGAGGCTTATACCTTATATGCGACGAGATATACCACGGGCTCGTCTACGATAAAAGGGAGAGGACCGCCCTTGAGTTTAGCCAAAGGGCTATCGTCATAAACGGTTTTTCCAAAGCCTTCTGTATGCCGGGCTTCAGGCTTGGCTGGGTTATACTCCCGGATGAAGGTTTTGTTAGAAAGGCGGAGCTTATCTTACAAAACCTCTACATATCTGCGCCAACCCTGAGCCAGTATGCCGCTCTGGAAGCCTTTGACTACGGTTATCTTTCGAAGGTCAGAGAGACCTATAGAAGGAGAAGAGACCTAATCCTGAAGGAGCTTGAAGGTGTTGGAAGACTGGAGATAGCCCCGGAGGGTGCTTTTTACCTCTGGCTGGATATTAGCCAGTATGGGCTACACAGCTACGAGCTATCTCTGAAGCTTTTAAGGGAGGCAAAGGTAGCTGTTACACCGGGTGTGGACTTTGGAGAGAACAGAACGGAGAGCTACATAAGGATATCCTTTGCAAAGGATGGGGGCACCCTACGGGAGGGTGCCAGAAGGATAAGAGATTATTTGACAAGGTAAACCCTTACCACCCTCTGCTGGGCATGCTTTGGTCCTATAAGGTCCGCCACCTCCTTACCATAGGAAGCCACCCTTATCCTGCCTATGTCCACACCCTTCTTGGCTAAATAGCTGGCTACCATCTGGGCACGCCACATAGACAGGTTAAAGTTATACCTGCTTGACCCCCTTTTGTCTGCAAAACCTACCACCAGCACTTCCTTGCTCTCTTCCTTCAGCTTTCCTGCCATGTCGTCCAGCTTTTTCGCCTCTGAAGGCTTTAAATCAAATCGATCAAAGTCAAACTGGACAGCACCCACTTCCTCCAGCTTCCACCTGTAGGGACCAACCCCCTCTTCTCTCCTGGGTGTTGTAGGTGCGGGTTTCCCCTCAAGAGCCTTTATCCTCTTTTCCTGGTCCTCCACCCTGCCTTCCAGACTTTTCACCCTACCCTCCAGATTGCCTACCTTCCTGTTTGCCTCATCCGCCCTTTTTTGGGCTTCCTCCGCAAGCCTCTTGCTTTCCACTATTGCATCGAAATATCCCTTGTAGCACATGTCCAGCAGATACTTGGAATAGAACTCCTTTGGACTGCCACAAGGGTCAAGGGACTTTTTCTCCTCCGCCATCGCAAATCCGGAGAGAACTGCCAGGCTAAGTGCGAGCTTTTTCATGTCACCACCTCCTTATCTACCTCTTATATTATAGCTCAAATTCTAAACATCGGCTAAAAAAATCTAGGCCTATGAAAAGCAGGTATGCCTTCAGCTGAACTCTCCTCAAACGCAGAACCTACTTTAAAATATCCTGTATAAAAAACTTGACAAAGTTCTACTAAAGTTTTATATTACTTCAAAGCAAAGGTAAGGAGGTAAAGGATGGCGGAGAAGATAATAGGCATAGACCTGGGAACCACAAACTCGGTGGTGGCTGTGATAATAGGTGATGAGCCGGTGGTGATAGCCAATCAGGAAGGTTCAAGGCTTACCCCCTCCGTGGTTTCCTGGACAAAGGAAAAGGAAATCCTCGTGGGGGAACCTGCCAAGAGACGCGCCATACTTGACCCGGAGAATACCGTTTACGAGTCCAAGAGGTTCATAGGGAGAAAATACGAGGAAGTGGTGGAGGAGGGTAAAAGGGTATCTTACAGGGTCGTGGCGGATGAGAAGGGGGATGCCAGCTTTGATATCCTGAACCTTGGCAGGAAGGTGCGTCCTGAGGAGGTGGGTGCTCAGGTGCTCAAAAAGCTGAAAGAAGCGGCAGAGGCTTACCTTGGTGAGAAGATAAGCAAAGCGGTTATCACCGTTCCCGCTTACTTTAACGAAAGACAGAGGCAGGCTACAAAGGATGCGGGTAGGCTGGCAGGTCTTGAGGTTTTGAGAATACTCAACGAACCTACCGCCGCAGCCCTTGCTTACGGGCTTGATAAGAAGAGCGATGTGAAGATACTGGTCTACGACTTCGGTGGTGGCACCTTTGATGTTTCCATTCTGGAAGGAGGTGAGGGCGTCATAGAGGTCAAAGCCACCGCAGGGGACACACATCTGGGTGGTGCCAACATTGACGAGAGGATAATGGAGTGGCTTACCGAGGAGTTCAGGAGAGATACGGGTGTGGACCTCAAAAAGGACAGAACCGCCCTGCAGAGGCTCAAGGAAGCCAGTGAGCAGGCAAAGAAGGAGCTCTCCTTTAAGCTGGAAACGGAGATAAACCTTCCCTTTATCACCATAGACCCATCCACAAACCAGCCCCTTCACCTTCAGAAAAAGCTCACCCGTGCAAGGCTGGAGGAGATGATAAGGGACCTGGTGGACAGAACTATGGACATAGTAAAGAAAGCTCTTGAAGATGCCAAACTTAGACCTCAGGATATAGACGATGTGGTGCTGGTGGGTGGTTCCACCAGGATACCCCTCGTTCAGCAGAGGATAAGAGATTTCTTCGGAAAGGAACCCCACAAGGGTGTAAACCCTGACGAGGTGGTGGCGGTGGGTGCAGCCATACAGGCTGGTGTTCTATCCGGCGAGGTGAAGGAGATACTTCTGGTGGACGTGACGCCCCTATCTCTTGGTGTGGAAACTTACGGGGGTGTTATGACAGTGCTCATACCAAGAAACACACCCATACCTTACAGAAAGTGCGAGACCTTCACCACCGCAAGCGACTATCAGACAGAGGTGGAGGTTCATGTGCTTCAGGGTGAGCGTCCTATGGCAAGGGATAACAAGTCTCTTGGCAAGTTCTACCTTACAGGTATACCCCCAGCCCCCAGAGGTGTTCCTAAGATAGAGGTTTGCTTTGACATAGATGTGGACGGCATCCTGCATGTTACCGCAAGAGATACGGGCACGGGTAAAGAGCAGTCTATAAGGGTTCAGGCTTCTTCAGGTCTGACTCAGGAAGAGATAGAGAGGATGGTAAAAGAAGCCCAACTTCATGAGGAAGAGGACAGGAAGAAGAGGGAGCTGGTGGAAGCCAAAAACCAGCTGGACCAGCATCTCTACAACCTTGAGAAGGTCCTAAAGGAGACCAGGGATAAAATCCCCGGTGATGTGGTCTCTGAAGGTGAGAAGGTGCTGGAAGAGGCAAGGAAGGTCTTTGCGAGCTCTCAGGATGTTCAGGAAGTTAGAAGGATTACAGAGAAGGTGCTGGAAACTGCAAGCAAGGTAGGAGGTTATCTGTATCAGCATGCATCCCAAAAGCCCGGTGAGGGTGGGGATGTGGTGGAAGGAAAACCTATGTGATATAATAGAGACCGCCCATGGCGGTCGCCCTTCCCTTACTTGTTCTTCTTCTGGGCTTTGCATACGCCCAGACCCTTGAAAAAAGCATAAGGCAGAGCTGGAACAGGCTTTACTATCCACAGAAGGTCCAACAACTCTACAGGCTTCTTGGCTATAAATGTCTCTGGTTCTGTGAAGGTAAGCCTACAGAAAACTTCTACATACTTCAGGAGCTCCTGAAAGAAAGTGTCCACCACGGGCTAAGGATAGAAGACTACAGACCCCTTGAAGGTCTTGAGCCAGAGATAGCCCTTACGGATACTCTTCTTAAGTTTTCTCACCATCTCTACTATGGTAAGGTAAACCCTTCAGAGCTCTACGGTAGCCGGAACCTTCCTGAAAAGCCCGATCTACTGGTGGAAACCCTTTACAGGCTCCTTGCGGAGGGAAGGCTTGGTGAACTTATAAAAGAGCTCGCCCCCAAAAGTAGAGAATACTGGTTTCTTGTGGAGCAGGCAAGGTCTCTGAAGGACCTTTCCTCTCTTGACTGGAAACCTCTAAAACCATCAAAAGTTCTCAGATACGGCGATAGAAGCCCCTGCCTTACAGAGGTAAGATACAGGCTCTTCCTGCTGGGTGACCTTCAGGAATTCACCACTTCAGAACTTTTTGATAAGGAGCTCTTGGAAGCGGTAAAGAGTTTTCAGTCAAGACATGGACTGACAGTGACAGGAGAATTGGACAGAAGAAGCCTTGGAGAGTTAAACATAAGCCCGGCGGACAGGCTCAGGCAGTTGTATCTGAACCTTGAAAAACACCGATGGCTATCCCAGCCTCCTGCTTGGGCTGTGGTGGTAAACATCCCCTCCTTTGAGCTCTTTCTCCTTGAAAGGGGTTCCACTCTGCTTCACTCAAGGGTAATAGTGGGCAGAAACTACAGAGATGACTTCAGACCCACGCCCATGCTCTACAGCAGGATAAACAGTTTAACCTTAAACCCCAAGTGGTATGTGCCCCTTTCCATATCCACGAAGGATATCTTGCCCAAGGTGAAAAGGGACCCCGAATATCTCAAGAGAAAAGGTTTCAGGGTTTTCCACATGGGAGTGGAAGTTGACCCTCTCCAGGTGGACTGGAATCTGTATGGTGAGAAAAATTTTCCCTTCAGGCTCGTGCAGGAAGCAGGACCAAAAAACTCCCTGGGAAGGATAAAGTTCAACTTCCCCAACCCCTTTGCGGTATACCTGCACGATACGCCCGAGAGGGGTCTTTTCAAGCACACCAGAAGAGCCTTCAGCTCTGGATGTATAAGAGTGGAAAGGGCTAAAGAGCTCGCCCTTTATCTTCTGGGCGAGGGCTGGACTCACACAAGGCTTGACCGTCTTATAGAAGGGGGGAAAACCCAGACCTTAAACCTCAGAGAGAATGTTCCCATATATCTTCTTTACTTTACAGCCCTTGAAAGGGAAGGAAGGCTCCACTTCAGAGAAGACCTTTACGGATATGATAAAATGTTGTCAAGGGTTTACTTCTCCGCAGGAGGCAGAAGATGACAAGGAGAGAACTCTTAAAGTCCTTGGGATACGCAGGTTTTATGCTTATGGGTTGTTCTCTTTCCTACGCCCACCTTTTGAGCTCCGATGGTATCAGAGAAGGGGCAAGAAAACTTAACCTCTATTCTCTAAACACCGGCGAGAGCATCAGGACGGTTTACTGGATGGACGGTGTTTACATAGAGGGTGCCCTCCGTGAGATAAACCACCTTCTCAGAGACCACAGAAGCGGAGAGGTGACATCCATGGACCTGAAGCTCCTTGACCTACTCTACCTCATAACCCGTCTATCGGAGAAAGAAAGGATAGTGGTTATCTCGGGATACAGGTCACCGGGAACAAATGCATACCTTCACAAAAAGAAGAGGGGTGTTGCCAGGGAAAGCTATCACACCCTTGGAAAGGCTGTGGATATAAGGATAGAAGGTATGTCGCTTCAGGCTCTCAGAGAGCTGGCTCTTAATTTAAGGGCTGGTGGTGTGGGATACTATCCAAAGTCTGGCTTCGTGCATCTGGATACGGGAGCTTTCAGGCACTGGTAATGGTAAGGGTCTTTGTGGGTTTCTTTGTCACAAAAAAGATACAGGAAGCGGTGGAAAGACTGCAGGCGCAGAGTGAGGGTTTCATAAAGGGTAAATGGGTTGAGCCCCAGAACTTTCATATGACCTTTCAGTTTATAGGTGAGATGAAGCAGGAAAGGCTTATAGACCTTCTGAAGAGCCTTCAGGAAGTAGCCCAGAAGCTAAAGCCCGTCAGGGTAAAATACAGGGGTCTTGGTGTATTTCCGAGCCTTGACAGGGCAAGGGTTTTGTGGATAGGGGTGTCAGAGGGACACAGACTGCTCATAGACACCGCTCGAGCCATAGTAAAGGCGAACAGACAGATAGGCATAAGAGACGAAGGGAAGCCTTTCCACCCCCATGTGACCGTATGCAGGATAAGGGAGTTTGAAAAGAAGGCTCTCAGAGATTTTCTGCATCAGTATGAAAACACCACCTTCGGTGAGGACCTGGTGGACAGGGTTGCCCTTGTAAAGAGCTCGCTCACCTCAGTAGGACCAATATACACCATCATAGAGGAGTTTTACTTCCATGGCTGAATGGACTTACGAAAAGGCAGGTGTTAGCCTTGAACGGGCGGATGCCTTCGTGGAATACATAAGGGAAAAGGTTCGCCTTCTACCAAAGCAGGCTATACTCTTCGGTGCTTTTGCCAGCGGTGTGGAACTGAAAGGCTACAGGAACCCGGTGCTCATGCTCACCACCGACGGTGTGGGGACAAAGCTCAAAGTTGCCCAGAAGGTGGGCGTGCACCATACGGTGGGCATAGACCTGGTTGCCATGAATGTGAACGACCTGCTTACCAGCGGGGCTGAACCCATAGCCTTTCTTGACTACATAGCCACCGGCAGGATAAACCTTCGGGTGCTTGAGAGGGTGATGGACGGTATAGTGGAAGGCTGTAAAATTGCGGATGTGCCCCTTGTAGGGGGAGAGACAGCAGAGATGCCGGACTTTTACCCTGAAGATGTTTACGACCTTGCGGGCTTCTGTGTAGGCGTATGCGAAAGAGAAGAGTTGATAAGCGGGGAGGATATAAAGCCAGGTCATGTGATAGTGGGGCTTCCCTCCAGCGGTTTTCATAGCAACGGCTACAGCCTTGTGAGAAAGATACTCGAGGAGAGAGGTATATCCTACGAGGACACTGTGGAAGGGCTTGGAAAGCGGGTCTGGGAGCTCCTGCTTGAACCTACACGGATATACACGCAGGAGGTGAAGAAGCTGAAGAGTTCAGGGGTTAAAATAAGGGGAATGGCACACATAACGGGGGGTGGTATACCCGGTAATCTGGTGAGAATACTGCCAGAAGGCTGTAGGGCTGTGGTGGACACTTCCTGCATACCCCCAAACCCCCTCTTTGAGTGGCTTAGAGAGCTCGGAGGGGTGCAGAAGGCGGAGATGCACAGAACCTTTAACATGGGAGTAGGCTTCCTCTTTGTCCTTGAGAGAGAGGAAGGAGACAGGGTTCTCGGTCTTCTGGAAGAGGCTTTCATTTGCGGTCGGATTGAGGAGGGCAACAGGGATGTGGTTCTTCTTTAGGTTTTTTACCCTGCTCCTCCTTATGGTTAACCTCTCTAAGGGGCAGGTCATAGACCAGGTAAGGGTTGAGGGGGCAAGGTTCGTGCCTGAGGATGTGATACTGGGCATAATAAACCTCCGGCAGGGAAGTCTCTACAGCCCAGACCTGGTAAGGGAGAGTATAAGGCGGATGCACAGAACCGGCTTTTTTGATGAGATAGAGGTTTACGAGGAAAGGGTGGGTGATAGGGTAAGGCTTCTCTACAGGGTAAAGGACCTGCCCATCATATACAAAATTGAGTTTGTGGGCAACAGGAAGATAAAGTCTGACGAGCTTGAGAAGAAAATAGGCATAGAGACGGAGGTGGGAAAGATAGACCCGGAGGAGTTAACCAGAGGTTTTACCTCTGCGCCAGCCATAGAAGAGAGGCTTGAAATACAGAGGAAGCTGAGGCTAGGAAGGGTTTTGACCAGGGAAGAGCTGGAGTTTATAAAAAGAAAGGTGATAGAAGCCTACGCCAAGGAAGGCTACCCCAGGGTGGAGGTAAGCTATGAGCTGGTGCCAATAAAGGGCGCATCAAAGGTGGTATATACCATAAAGGAGGGTGAGCCCGAATATGTGCGTAGCGTAAACTTTGTAGGCAACAGAACTTTCAGCAGGAGCAGACTCCTGAGCCTCATGGATACAAAACCTGTAAGCCTGCTCGCCCTTAGATTAAAACCGCCCTTTAGTGAAGAGGTCCTGAGGGAAGATGTAAGAAAGATAAAAGAATTTTACAACTCCGAGGGCTTTTTTGAGGCAAGGGTAGACTACTCCGTAAAGAAAGAGGGGAACCGATACGAGATAACCCTTAAGGTGGAAGAGGGTGCGCAAGTTACAAGCTGGCGGAGCTAAAGCTGGAGGGGAATACCTACTTCACATACGATGAGCTCCTGCAGGAAATACTCAAAAAGAACAGGGGAGGCTTTTACAGGAGGGAGGTTATAGAAAGAGTAAAGGAAAACATAAGGAAGAGGTATTCGGAGATAGGTTTTCTTGGTGTGTACGGAGGAGAGGAAGAATGGACAAAGGATGAAAGGATGGCACCATTATTCCGTATAAGAGGGTGAGACCTGTGTATGTGAAGAGATAACCTTTCAAAACTGCAAATCCAAAGACTATGTGATTAAAAGGGAGTTGAGGTTTAGGAAGGCGAACTGGCAAACCTTCCGGGAAATAGAAAGGTCAAGGACAAGGGTCTTCGGTCTTGGATACTATCAGGACGTATCCTTAGAGCCCTTTTCCTCCGAGGGCAGGGAATGGGACTTTGTGGCAAAGGTGAGGGAAAGGTTTACAGGGCAGTTTTCCATAGGTCTCGGATACAATCAGGTGACTGGTGCCTCTGGTTTCGTATCCCTCCGTAAGGGCAACTTTCTGGGTATGGGGGACATAGCGGGCATATCTTTGTCTTACGGTAGCAAATACAGGGATAACTCTCTCTCCTACACGAGAAAATGGTTCCTTAAAAGACCCATAGACCTGACAGGCTCTCTTTATGACAAAAGGTTAGAGTATAACACTTACACGGTGGACAGGACGGGTCTTGATTTCATATTTTCCAAAGAGCTGGCTGAGTTCTGGCGGGTAAGCGCGGGTGTCAGCCTTCAGAGGGTTAGATACAAGGATATATCCTCCGATGCGTCACCCCTTATAAGGCAGGAAGAGGGCACAAGACAGTCGAGAAAGGTGCTCCTGGGGCTTACAAGAGACACAAGAGATAACTACCTCTTCCCTTCTCAGGGTGCTCTTACGGAGGCTAATTACACGGTGGCTCTGCCGGTGCTCGGAGGTAGCGAAAGGTTTAACAAGATAACCCTGTCCCACCAGCATTTTTTCAAAGACCCCTGGTTTGACACGGGTCTCATACTTTCCTTCAGGGGTGTTCTCGGGCTTGTGGAGCCCTACGGTGGTCGGAGGGTTCCTCTTGACGAGAGGTTCTTTGTGGGTGGCGATTTTACCCTAAGGGGCTACAAATACGGCTATGCGGGTCCTCTGGACCCAAACACCAGGGAGCCGGTGGGTGCAAAGAGGCAGCTACTTTTCTCCGCAGAGGCTAACTACCCCCTTTACAAAAACATCCTCTACGGAGCCCTCTTCTACGATACAGGTCTTGGCTTTGACAACTGGGGAGAGCTGAAGACCCAGAACCTGAAGGGTGGTGTTGGCGTAGGTCTGAGGTTTATAACACCCTTTGCACCCATAAAGTTAGACTGGGCGGTTAAGACAAAGAAGGTGCCCGGCGACACCGCCAGAAGCAGGATACACTTCGTTCTGGGGGTTTTCTTCTGATGGTGCCGAGAGCTTTGACCATAGCGGGGTCTGATAGCGGAGGTGGTGCGGGTTTGCAGGCGGACCTGAAGACCTTTACCGCGCTCGGTGTATACGGCATGTGCGCGGTAACATCCGTGACGGTGCAGAACACGCTGGGTGTTTTTGGTGTGGTAGATATATCACCTCAAGTGGTCTACGAACAGATAAGGGTGGTGGTGGAGGACATAGGCGTGGACGCCTGCAAGACGGGCATGCTTTCCAGAGAGGAGATTGTGAGCTCTGTGGCAAAAGCCATAAAAGATTTTAAACTTCAGAACTTCGTCCTGGACCCTGTTATGAGGGCAAAGTCGGGAGACCCTCTGCTGGCAAAGTCCGCAAGAGAAAACCTTGTAAGGGAGCTCCTGCCCCTTGCCAGGGTGGTGACCCCCAACATACCGGAGGCGGAGGAGCTCTGTGGTTTTGAGATAAAAACCCTTGAGGACATGGAAAGAGCCTGCAGGGAGATTTATGCCCTTGGATGCTCTGCGGTTGTGGTAAAGGGGGGGCACAGAGAGGGTGAGGAGGTTATAGATGTGTTTTACGACGGAGGCTCTTTTGAATATCTGAAAGGTAGGCTAGTCCAAACTAAAAATACCCACGGCACAGGATGCACCTTTTCTTCGGCAATAACCGCCTACCTGGCGAAGGGTTACGACCTTAGGGAATCGGTAAGGAAGGCAAAGGAATATGTGCAGGGTGCTATAGAGCTGTCCCTACCTCTCGGTAAAGGTCACGGACCACTAAACCACATGTGGCTTTTTTACTCCTTTAAAACATAGGCTACCGCCACTGAAAACTCCCTTTCATGAGATAAAGAGACGAGAACCTTTACCCTTTCAAAACCTTCCTTTAGTATGTTCACCCTTGCGGGCCTTCCCCTATCACCGAGGACCTCTATCTCTGAGAACTTGAGCAGGACACCATAGGACTGATAAAAAGCCTTCAACACCGCCTCTTTGCAAGCCCATCTTGCGGATAGACACTCGTAGTAAGCCTGCTGACCCCTACAGTATGCCAGCTCCTCCTCTGTGTATATTCTTTTCAAAAACCTCTCTCCAAACCTTTCAACCGCTTCTCTTATCCTCTGGTTTTTTACTATGTCAATCCCTACCATGATAAACTATCATACATGTCCTTGCTTCACATAAGCATAGCTTTCTACTTCTTCGCCTTTCTGACTTCTCTAATTTCCTACTTCTTTGAACCTCTCAAAAGGTTAACCTTCTTCCTGCTATTTATTGCTCTACTTTTCTACCTGGCGCATGCAGGCACGATTGCTCTCCGTGTGGTTAGCTTTCCCTTTGGGGATACTTACGGCTTTTATTCTCTATTAGGCAACAGTGTGCTTTTTATCCTCCTTCTGGTCTCTCTAAAACAGGCTTATCTTCAGAAGTTTTTATCCCTCTTTGCCATGTTCGGTGTTCTATCCACCACTCTGGCAATGCCTGCAGAGCCCTCGCCCTACAGAAGCCCCCTTTACTCTCTCCACATTACCTCCGCCCTCTTTTCTTATGTCTCCGCTCTTTTTGGGGGTTTTTTCTCTCTTCTCAGGCTCCTGCTGGAGTCCAGGCTGAAGAGAAAAAGCCTCGGTGGTTTTCTCTTCCCCCTTAACATGTTAAGGAAAGGTGAAAGGTTATCCCTCAACATGAGTTTTATATTTTTCACGCTTACGCTTATATTCGGAAGTCTCTGGAGCAGGAGCGTTTTTGGAAAACACTGGATAAACGACCCAAAACTCCTCTATGTGCTCCTCCTCTGGCTTTATTATGCCCTTCTGGTCCACCTTAACCTCGTGAAGAGAATAAAACCCAAGACCCTTTCTTACGGGGTTATAGGGGGTATGCTCCTGTCTATGCTTAACCTTTTATTTGTCCGCCATGAACTGTAAGAGGGTCTATCTGGTAGGTTTTATGTGCAGTGGTAAAAGCACCCTCGGAAGGCTTCTATCAGAGAAAATCCAATGGTCCTTTCTGGACCTGGATGAGGAACTGGAAAGGGTTGAGGGTATGTCCATAGCGGAGATTTTTGATAAGAGAGGGGAGGACTTTTTCAGAAGGCGTGAACTTGAAATGCTTAAGGATTTGTCCCGAGGGGAGAAGATTATTATAAGCACAGGGGGTGGGCTTGGTGCAAACCCTACAGCTATGGATTTTATGAGAAGCATGGGGCTTGTTGTCTGGCTCAGGGTGGACTTTGATACCTTTCTCCAGAGGTGTGGTAAGGACCCCTCAAGACCTCTTCTCAAGAAGGGCAGGGAAAAGCTCTTAAGGCTTTTTGAAGAGAGGTCGGAGGTTTATCGGAGGGCGCATATTACTCTTGAAGCTTCCTCAAGCCCTGAAATCCTTGCAGAGAACTTGCTTGCAAAGTTAAAAACACTGTCTTATAATGGGGACGAAGGAGGTTAGAATGTTGAAAAAGTTGGGTATGTTCTCGGTGCTTATCTTTACTACCTTTACAGCTGGAGCCTGCGGTCAATTCTCAACCAAGTGTCCTGCAAAGGACCAGGTAAAGACCTCTGTAAAGGAATTAATACCGCAAGAATTTACCGTTGAGTCCGTATCTCAGCTCAAGGACATAAGGGGTCTTTGCGAGGTAGTGGTTAAGGTGGGTGCACAGCCCCTCGTGTTTTACATGGATGGCGAGGGCAGGTATCTGCTTGCAGGAAACCTTATAAGCCTGAAGGACAAGAAAAACCTCACCAGAGACCGACAGCAGGAGTTCATGAAGGTCTCCACAGAACAGCTCAAGGAGCTAGAAAAGCATGTGAACATAAAACTGGGAGAGGGCAGTAAATACCTCTACTTTATAACGGACCCCGATTGCCCCTTCTGCAAGAGGAGCAACCCTATCGTAGAGGATTGGGCAAAGAAAAAGGGTGTTCAGATAAAGGTAATATTTTATCCCTTACCCATACATCCGGAAGCCTTTGGTAAGTCGGTGGCGGTCATCTGTGACAAGAAGGGCTTTAAGGAGTATGCGGAGGGCTACACCTCACAAAACCAGTGTGAAGAGGGAAAGAAGGCGGTGGAAGCCAACCTTCAACTTATGAACAAGCTGGGTATAAGCGGAACACCCACCTTCATTGGTATGAACGGAAAGATGCACTCGGGTGTGCCCACAGAGGAGGACCTGAACAAGTTGGTAAACTGAGGGACCACGTGGTATCCGCACCGCCCTCATTTTTCAAGCTCTTTTAATTTTAGCTCTGGCGAAGGCTAAGAAGAAGGAAAGGGTTTTGGCAAGGGCGGTGGGTATTAGAAGATGAATATAAACTTTGCTGTGCGAGAGGAGCTTTAGGAAAGTTCTGATTGCAAGTTTCAAAAGGGGGTTTTCCTCCTCCCTTGGTTTTCTTGAAGGTTTTAGCCTTGAAATTAGCCAGAAAAGTGGAGAAAGCATAGTGGTGTGAAGGCTTCTTTTCATTCTTTTCTTCAACAGCTCAAGGATGAGAAGGAGCACTTAAATCTCTCTAACTCCACATGCCACACACCCTGTAGTCCTCCAAACCCATAGACTTTAACCTCTTTATCTCAACTTCCACAGCCCACCTCTCCCTGTAGTAGCCCTCAAATGCCTCCTGCTTAGCCCCTTATTGCTTATCACCACTCTCTCCTTGTCAGTGCCCTCGCCTATCCTGTATGCCTATAGCCTCCTATCCACACCCCTGAGCTTTACCACAGATGGCACATCAAGGCTTATCTGTCTGAGCTTCATAGTGCTGTATTCATCCGCTCTATTCTGGCTTACCCCACAGACAAGGGTTATATTTCTGTCTAACAAGAAGTTTATGAGTCTGTTGCATGTCAAACCAGCATCGCAGAGAAAGACAAGCTTTTTGAAACTTTTTGTTAACCATGGCAGTAGGCTTTCCAGAGCCTGAATACTAAAGTTTTGCACGATATGACAGAAACACTTTAGATTATTCCTCAAACACTAAGAAGGAGGAAACATCCATGACAACAGAACTATTCAAACTAAAGTTTTGCAGAGGTTTAGCAGCCTGTTGTTAAATGCCTAAAGTATGCCATACTATCAATGGTTCGAAAATAGCCATCTTGAGAAAACCTCAACAGAGCTATAACTTTTACAGAGGCTCTGTCCACCAAGGGTTTATTGAAGCTTAAAAAGATAAGGTTGATAGAAGTAGACTCAACCCGTGCAAAACTTCAGATATAATTAAAGCGAGGAGCATGATATGAAAACATTTCTTACTGTAATGCTGATAATAGTTACAACCCTTTTGTACTCCTGTAGGGAAGGGACAAAAGAAAACACTATGTCTTATTCCTCTAAAAATGCTACAGGACACACTCTGGAGCCCCATTCCAAAGACTGCACCTCCAAAGTTAGTAGCATAGAGCAACTTCGAGAGAAACTAACTATTGCTCAAAGCAACAATCAAGATGATGTCATATGTATCCAAGCAGGAACTTATAGAGTGAATCAGACACTTACCTATGTGACGCCAAATGGAGACAATGGGCATAAGCTCACTATAAGAGCCCTCGGTCAGGTGGTACTTGATGGGCATAGTTCCCTGCAGATAATGAGAATTATCACGGATAGCAACAATGACGGCGGAGATGTAAATGCTCACGTAACCATTGAGGGTGTAACGTTCCAAAATGGAAGAGCTCTTGATGGTGGCGGCCTTCACATAAGAACTGATAGTGCAAACATAACTCTTACAAACAACACCTTCATTAGGAATGAAAATGTTCACCATAAGGGTGGTGGCGCCTATTTAAAGTCAATATCGGGTTCTGTGACTATTATAAAGAATACTTTTAGCAATAACATTTCTATAATTGTGAGTGGTGGTGCTCATGCAGAAACAGACTCAGGCACTATAAACTTTACAAACAACGTCTTTAGTGGGAACATTGCCGACTTAGGCGGTGGTGCTTCAGCATACTCAAAGTCAGGTAATATAATCATTGAAAACAACACATTTACTGGCAACAGTTCTGGCTCTATTAGTTCTGGGGGTGGTTTACTAGCAATGTCGCACCATGGAAATGTAACCCTTATAAATAACACCATTAGCAATAACAGCGCTGAGGCTGGCGGTGGTGCTTTCGCGTCTTCAGAAAAGGGTATTGTAAACCTCATAAACAACACCTTCTTTAACAATATTGCTGATGTAGACGGGGGTGGTGCTTATGCATCATCAGAAAAAGGTACTGTAAACCTTATAAACAATACCTTCTACAATAACACCGTAAAGCGTAATGGTGGTGGTGTCTTTGTTTCTCTGCGTTTAGACTCAGCTACTGCTAATATTTACAACAACATTTTTTGGAAAAATACGGCGAATGCTGGTGGAAATGACGGAGATGATCTTTATGTTAAAAGTGATGAAGACAACAATCAAATATCATCTACTGTAAACCTGTATAACAACACATTTTCCGGGAGTGCCGACCTCAAAACTGGCCAGTCTGAAGACCTCTACATAACTCTTGTGCAAACCGGAAGGTATAATCAGTCTTACAACGTGCAGGCAGACCCTCTATTTGTCGATGCAAGCGCAGGAGACTTCCGCCTTCAGGCTAACTCTCCTTGTATAAATGTCGGAAACAACAATGCTCCAGAGCTTCCTCAGAAAGACAAAGACAAAAACCCGAGAATTGTAGATGGCGTCGCAGATATGGGCGCTTATGAGTTTCA
>JBCNVH010000128.1:0-5673 GCA_039630295.1 Aquificaceae bacterium
TTTATAGTATAGGGCAAAAATCCAGGGCTATGTATGGCTCTCGGAGCTAAACATTCCCAAATACTTCCTTCTTTATCTCTTCCTCCCTTCCGAAGACGCCCATTATGTGGTATCCGTTATCCACATGAATAACCTCACCCGTTATAGCCCTCGCCCAGTGGCTACAGAGAAAGACCGCAGTGTCACCCACCTCTTCTATGGTTATAGCCCTTCCGAAGGGGTTTACCTTTGTGGTGTGTTCCATAAGAAGGTGAAAACCTGTGATGCTGTATGCAGCCAGGGTCTTTACAGGTCCTGCGGAGATTGCGTTTATCCTGTGCCCATGTTTTGCTATATCGTAGGCAAGGTATCTGACGGTGCACTCAAGAGCGGACTTGGCTATGCCCATCACATTGTAGTGAGGGACCACCTTCTCCGCACCGTAGTATGAAAGGGTTATGATTGAACCCTCCCTGCCTTCCATAAGGGGCAGGAGTTCACGAGTTAAGGCTATAAGAGAATAGACGGATACATCCATGGCAACCTTGAAGCCTTCTCTGGATGTGTCTATAACACCGGACTTGAACTCTTCCTTTGGTGCGAAGGCTATGGAATGGACCAGAATGTGAAGGCTTCCCCAGGTCTCTGAAAGTCTTTCTCTAAGAGCCTTGATGTGTTCATCCTTTGAAACGTCACACTCAAAAACCAGAGAGGAGCCAAACTCCTGTGCTATCTCTTCAACCCTTCTCTTGAGCTTCTCATTGGCATAGGTAAAGGCAAGCTCCGCACCTTCTCTGTGAAAGGATTGAGCTATGCCGTAAGCGATGCTTCTCTCGTTGGCTATGCCCGTTATGAGAGCTCTTTTGCCTTCAAGAAGTCCCATACGCGCCTCCTCTAATCAAGGATTTTTATGGCTTCCTCCACACTTTTACCCTCGTGGACTATAAGGCTCAGGGCTTTAACCATTTTGACCCTGTCCTTAGCCTGAAAGATGTTCCTGCCCACAGAGAGCCCCTTCGCACCCGCCTGCACAGCCCCATAAACCATTTCCAGCACTTCCCTCTCTGTCTTCATCTTTGGACCCCCTGCGATGACCACAGGTATAGGACAGCCTTCCACCGCCTTTGAAAAGCTTTCCGGGTCGCCGGTGTAGGGGACCTTCACTATGTCCGCCCCGAGCTCCGCCCCCAGTCTGGCGCAGTGAGCCACCACCCTCGGCTCATACTGGTTCATATCCTTACCCCTGCCGTAAACCATAGCCAGAAGGGGCATACCCCAATCCTCGCAGACCCTTGAGACGAAGCCGAAGTCTTGAAGCATCTCTCTCTCCCTGTCCGCACCCACGTTTACATGGATGGATACACCGTCCGCACCCAACCTTATGGCTTCCTCTACCGTGCATACGAGCACTTTGTCGTTCTTTGTGGGTGCCCAGTCGGTGGAAGCGGATAGGTGGACTATTAGACCTATGTCTCTTCCTCTACCTCTGTGACCTGCCCTTACCATCCCTTTATGTAGAACCACTGCGTTGGCACCACCCTCCGCCACATCCTCCACCGCCTTCCTTACATCCACTATGCCCTCTATTGGTCCCGAGCTCACGCCGTGGTCCATGGGCACTACTATGGTCTTACCCGTATCTCTGTTCAAAAGTCTCTCAAGCCGAACCTGTTTGCCTATACTCATATCAGCCTCCTTTAAACCTGAAGGTTATCACGCCAGTCTGAACTATGTTTTCCCTTATGGGTTCAAACCTTATGCCCTTTACAAACTCTAACATCTTCTGGTCCACCTGTGGAGAACCGCTTTTCTGAACTATCTGGGCTTTTGAAACAAACCCGGAGGGCTCCACCCATATCCTGACTTTGACAGGGCTCAGGGGCTCATCGGATACTATCCTTGGAATTGGTGGTAGGTGTAGGGTTGCTCTCCCAGCGCCGGACAACCCAAGACCACCCGGAGAGACAAGGGCAACCATATCGCCCAGCTCTCCAGCTTTTGTGCCTTCCTTTTCCACTTCTCTTTCCTTACCCTTTATCTTCTGCTCTATCTCTCTGAGCAGGGAGGGCTCTTCTTTTGGGATGCCTGCGGGAACCTGCACATCTCCAGCCCTTCTCTCCACCTTCAGAGGTGAAGCTTCTGCTTTATCTGCGCCTCTTTTGACCAAGCCCTGACCTTCCCTTGACTTCTGAAGGGTCTGCTGACTTCCCCTGGTGAAGCTCACCCCTTCCACCTGCGGTGCTTCCAGAAGGTAAACCTCTAAGGGTTCTGGTTTATACCCATCCACCTTTACAGAAAGATAAAGAGAAAGAAGGGTGAAAAGGAACAGGTTGAGAATTAGGGATATGCCCAAATGTAGAAGGTTTTCTATTTTCTCTTCCTTGACCATCTCTATTATAGTATAGCACAGGGGTTTGCTTATAATTAAGCTATGGATTTTGCCCTTCTCGGTGGAGGTCGCTGGGGGTGCGCACTTGCCCGCCACCTTGGCAATCTTGGACACAGGGTTTTTCTCTTTGACAGAAACCCTCGGGTAGTGGAGGAAGTTAACAAGGGTAGGCATCCCTATCTGGAGGGGGTGGAACTGAAGGGAATCCAGGCTACAGAAGACCTTAAGAAGGTTCTTGAATTTTCTCGGTATGTATTCCTTGCCCTTCCCGTTCAAGTCATAAGGGAGGTGCTTCAGGGCAGTGATATGGGGGACAGGGTTTTTATATCCGCTTCCAAGGGGTTGGAGGTGGGGACGCAGAAGAGGGTATCGGAGGTCCTTAGAGAGCTTAAGCCTTCTGTAGAGGTTCTGTGCCTTTCAGGACCTTCCTTTGCCAGTGAGGTTTCAAGAGGACTTCCCACTGCCCTCGTTCTGGCAGGCAACAACCTTGAGGAGATGGAAAGGATAAGAAAGTGTATAAGCTCGGAGACCTTCAGGGTATACCTTTCCACAGACCTGGTGGGTGTGGAGCTGGGCGGCGCTCTTAAAAATGTAATAGCCATAGCCTGCGGCATCTCCGATGGGCTGGGCTTTGGTGAGAACGCGAGAGCTTCTCTTATAACGAGGGGTCTTGCGGAGATGGTAAGGGTTGGAGTGGAGCTCGGGGCAAAAAAGGAAACCTTTTACGGTCTTTCAGGCGTGGGTGACCTTTTCCTGACCGCAAGCTCAAGCCAGTCAAGAAACAGGACCTTTGGCTTTCTTTTGGGTCAGGGGCTATCGGTAGAGGAGGCTCTCAGGAAGCTTAACCAGACGGTTGAAGGAATACATACTGCAAGGGCGGTCTATGAACTTTCAAAAAGAAGGAACCTTCACACTCCTCTCAGCTCTGCGGTTTACAGGGTTGTGGCTGAGGGGCATCCTCCTCAGGTCTCCGCCCTTGAGCTTCTGAAGAAACCTCCTCATAACCCCTTTGAGTTTCTGTGAGCTCTCCATAGAAGTAATATTCACCGCATCGCTCACACCGGTATATACCACCGCCACAGCACTCTATAACTTCCAAAACAGCCCCACACTTCGGACAGTTCTCCATAGCTTATAATTTAGTCCTGTGAGAGAAAGGATTTTTCTCTACTTTCTCCTCTCCGTGACCGGCTTCTTTACCGCCCTTGCCCTTTTGATGCTCTTCCCCTTCCTCAAGCCCATACTCTGGGCGGTTATATTCTCTCTCGTCCTCTATCCTGTGCACCTCATCCTCTCTCGCAGGATAGGCAACACTTACTCCGCCTTCTTCCTTACCCTTACCGTCCTGCTCCTTGTGGTTATACCCTTCAGTCTGGTGCTCACCCTTGCCATAAGACAGTCCATAGACCTTTTCCAGCTTGCCATAAAGCTCACTCATAACGGCTCTTACATAGAAATTCTGAACCAGACCCTCCAGCACCCTTTCATAAGGAAATTCCTCACAGAGGAGGTGGTTCAGAGGCTCGCTTCCTACGTGCATTCGGAGGAGTTCAGAAACATACTTATCGCCGGGTTAAGAGACCTTGCCCAGAAGGGTCTCAACTTCGTAGCTTCTCTCCTTCCTGCAGTGGGTGCCTTCATATTTAAAACCTTCGTCTTTCTTCTAACGCTTTTTTTCATTCTCAGAGACGGACCGAGGTTCGTGAGGTTTGCGGAACGTTTCCTACCTATGCATGGGGAAGACATAGAGCAGGTTTTCCTGACCATATACAGAACGGTTATAGCCACCGTTTACGGTTCTATAGGTGTGGGGATAGCTCAGGGGATAGTGAGTTTTGTAGGATACAAGCTGGCAGGGCTGGACTACGCCCTACTGCTTGCCCTTAGCACCTTCATAAGTTCCTTCGTGCCACCCTTCGGTGCAGGTTTTACATGGTTTCCCGTAGCCCTTTACACCTTTGCCACCGAGGGCACCTATAAGGGTGCCTTTATGTTCCTGTATGGCGCTTTTGCCATCTCCACCATAGATAACTTCGTAAGACCCCTTATAATGAAAATGGGCATAAGCATGCCCTATATAGTGCTTTTCTTTTCCATTGTAGGTGGTCTTCTTGCCTTTGGTTTTGTTGGCATATTTCTTGGTCCTATTATCTTTACCACCCTTTTTACCCTTGCCCTCATATACGAGAAAAGGATACTGAAAGAGGTAAGCCTCACTCAAGACCATGCATCTTAAGGTTCTCCTTCAGGCGGTGCAGGAGCTCCGCAGGGCTCTTAATGGGGTATTCGAGCTCCTGAAGCACTTCCTTTGCGGCCCTGCCCTTTATGTAAACACCCTCAAGCCTGTCCAACAGGTTCTCCGGAGACTTTATAGGAAAGTCGGTGCCCCTGAGCCTTTTTAGCACCATGTAAGCCCAGGGTATGTCAAGGGCGTAGGCCACGCTTTCACAGTATTTCAGAAACACATTAGGTTCTTCCTGCCCTTCCTTTACCAGCTTATAGGCAAGCTTGGCAATACCGCCGGCGGTATGAACCTTAAGTTCCTTCTTTTCCTCTTCAAGGAGCTCCTCTAACTTCTGAAGTTTTTCAAGGACTGTGGCAGGCTCCGCCCTTAAAATGTTCCTGACGGTCTGCACAGTAAGACCCACCTTCTCCGCTATCTCCTCCTCGCTCTTAAAATACTCCTCCCTCAACACAACGCAGTAGACCGCTCTCGCCAGAGAGGGAAGCCAGGTCAGCGTCCTGTAATCCGCCAGCCCTGAAAGACCGCCGAGAATGTCAACAGACTTGAGAAAGACCCTCATGACAAGGGGTTCCAGCTCCTTTTCCATAGGCTCTGCAATGATTACCATCAGGAACTTCCTCCTCTTTAAAATCGGGGTGACGGGACTTGAACCCGTGACCTCTGGCCCCCCATGCCCGACGCCACTCCGCCTGCGCCACACCCCAGTTTAGAGATAGATTTTAGCCCACCCTAACCTCCGATTTCAACTTCTGAAGTAATTTCTTGCTTGGTCTGAAAAGGATGCGTTTACCCCTTCTCCTAAAACTGCCAAAACCTGAAACCTTCATGCCTTCGCCGGAGTTTAGGGCATCACTCATCCTTTCTATAAGGAAGTTTACCATCCTATAGACCTTCTTCTTGGAATATTTATCCGAGTGTCCCTCGTAAAGCCTCTGGACAAGGGTTTTCTTTTTCATATCTTCATCTTCTTCTTGAGTATGTCTCCAAGGGTAAAGCCCCTGTCTGAACTACCTGTGGTTATGATTTCTTCCCTTTTCTCCTCCTCCTTCATGCTAAAGGT
>JBCNVH010000129.1:0-9070 GCA_039630295.1 Aquificaceae bacterium
GGGTAATATTATTGTCATGCTGAGGATAAAGGCAACTACGGTGCTATGTGTCAGAAAGAAGGGTCAGACTGTTATGGGCGGGACGGTCAGGTGACGCTGGGTGCTTCCGCGGTAAAGCACGGTGCCAGAAAGATAAGGAAGCTATACAAAGATAGTATTCTTGTTGGGTTTGCAGGTTCGGCCGTGAGTGGGGCTTGCCCTTATGGAAAGGCTCGAAGCCAACCTGGAAGAGTTCAGGGAAGCTTTTCCGAGAGCCTGCGTAGAGCTTGCCAAAGACTGGAGAATGGACAGAAATCTTCGCAGGCTTGAAGCTCTCCTTCTGGTAGCGGACAGAGAACAGATGCTCCTGCTCTCCGGACAAGGAGATGTGATAGAGCCGGATGAACCAGTGCTTGCCATAGGCTCCGGCGGTGACTATGCCAGAGCCTGTGCCCTTGCTCTTTACAGAAATACGGAAATGGGCGCAGAGGACATAGTGAGAGAATCTCTAAAGATAGCGGGTGAAATATGTATATACACTAATCAGAACTTTGTTATCGAAAGGCTTGAGTGAAGCCTTATAATATTCTCATGGTTATCTCCCGGTTTGCCCCAAGCCCCACAGGTTACCTCCATTTAGGAAATGCAAGGACCGCTATCTTCAGCTACCTTTTTGCCAGACATCATGGAGGTAAGTTTATACTGAGGGTGGAGGATACGGACAGAGAGAGGTCCACTAAGGAGTTTGAAGATATGCTAATTGAGGACCTGAAGTGGCTTGGTATTGAGTGGGATGAGTTTTACAGGCAATCGGACAGATTTGATATATACAGAGATTATGCGGATAAACTCATAAAAAGTGGGCATGCTTACCCATGCTTTTGCAGTGTGGAGGAGCTTGAAGAGGAAAAGAAGAGGGCGGAGGAAAAGGGCATCCCCTACCGATACTCTGGCAAGTGCAGAGTTCTGAACAAAGGGGAGGTGGAAGAGCTGAAAAAGAGAGGAAAGAGCTATGCGGTCCGCTTCCGGTTCCTGATGGGAGAGTGGTTGTGTTTAAAGACCTTATAAAGGGGCACATAGCCATAAATGTGGATGATTTTGGAGACTTTGTCATAGTCAGGAGTGATGGAACTCCCACTTACAATTTTGTGGTGGTGGTGGATGACGCCCTCATGGGTGTTACCCATGTGATAAGGGGAGAGGACCATATACCCAACACACCAAAACAGATACTAATATACGAAGCTCTGGACCTTCCTCTTCCCAGATTTGCCCATCTGCCGGTTATACTCGGAGAGGATAGGAGCAAACTTTCAAAAAGGCATGGTGCTGTCTCGGTAAGAAATTACCGGGAAGAGGGTTATGTTTCGGAGGCGCTTTTTAATTATCTTTGTCTTCTGGGTTGGAGCCCGCCAGGGACAGGAAAGGAGGTCTTCAGCAAGGAAGAACTTGTAAACCTTTTCAAGCTTGAGGATGTAAACTCTTCCCCTGCGGTCTTCAGCAGGGAAAAGCTCCGCTGGCTCAACGGTGTTTATATACGAGAAATTCTCCCTCTGGAGCGCCTGGTGGAGGAGTTCATACCCTTTCTCCAGATTGCGGGCTACAGTGTGGACAGAGACTACGTAAAGAAAGTCCTTCAGAAAACGAGGGATTCCTTTGAAACCCTCAAAGAGGGTGTGGAAAGGCTAAAGCCTTTCTTTGCAGAAGAGGTCAGCTACTCGGAGGAAGCCCTCCAGGTGTTAGAGAGCGAGAGCTCCGCACTGGTGTTGTCCTCCTTTCTTCAAAAGGTTAGGGATGGGGAACTTAGCGGTGAGAGGGTAAAGGCAATAGCCAAAGAAATACAGAAGGAACTGGGTCTAAAGGCGAAGGATGTATGGCATGCCCTGAGGGCTTCCCTTACCGGTGAGACTGAAGGCGTAGGTGTGGACGTGCTCTGCGACACACTTCCCAAGGAGAAGGTGCTTCAGAGGTTGGTAAAGGCTATAAAACTGGTAGGGTAGTGGTTTAACAGTATGAAAAGGGAACAGGGTGAGCAAAACTCTTATGAAACCGCCAGAGCTCTGGCTACCGTTGATGTCCCGATAGCCCATCCAGAGGACAGTGTGGAGGACACCATAAAGAGGGTTCTGGGTAAGAAATACACCTCCGCCTCCACATAGTTGTTCTCTAGGGAAACAACAGGCTCGTTGGTGTGGTTACAGCGGAGGACCTTTTCAGTGCAAAGCCAGAAAACAGGATAAGGGACATAATGGATGACGACCCGCCAAGGGTGAGCCCGGATACGGATAGAGAGGTGGCGGTAGGGCTTGCAATCCAGAAGGGCGAGTATGCGGTGGCAGTAGTGGACCATTATGGATACTTTCTCGGGCTAATACCTCCAAAAAGCCTTCTAAAGGTTATGCTCGAAGAACATCAGGAGGACATATCCATCATGGCTGGTATCCTTGAGCCGGATGGCAAAGCCACCTTTTACAGCAAAGCTTCCATAAAGACAAGAGTGCTCTACAGACTTCCCTGGCTTCTTCTTGGGCTTGGGGGTGGTCTTATGGCCGCTGGTGTAGTTACAGCTTTTGAGAGGGAGCTGGAGAAGAACGTGGCAATAGCCTTTTTTATACCCACGGTGGTCTATCTGGCGGATGCGGTAGGAACCCAGACGGAAGCCATAGTGGTCAGAGCTCTGGCTATAGGGGAAAGGGTAAGGATAAGCAGAGAAACCCTTACCGCCTCAGCCATAGGTTTGAGCCTATTTTTTTTCAGCCTTTTTGTGATAGCCTTTTTCTGGAAGGACTTGAGTATAGCTTTCGTAGTTTCTCTGGGCATATTGCTTGCCTCTTCTGTGGCTGGGCTTATAGCCTCTTTACTCCCCAAGTTGCTTGACCACATCGGGATGGACCCTGCCTACGGGAGCGGACCCATCGCCACAGTGATACAGGATGTTATATCTGTTGCGGTATACCTTACAGTGTGCTCTCTTTTTCTTTAACGCTTTTCGAATTTTTATATCTACATCTACAATTTTTATTGGACACAGCAATTCAAAACTTCTATTTTACCTGTTTTTTGTATATAAAAAACAGAAACTTTACCCCTGACTTTATCCTCTCTGAGAACGCACACATGGCTCACTCCCTTCTCAAAACATTCATGGAGCCGGCCTTCCTTACGATTCAGATAGTAAACCCTGTCCTCACGGTGCTTCTCTTCGGAGAAGTCCTCCAGAGAGAACACCTTGAGTTCCATAGGTGTATTTCTGTAACCGTATAGGAGCCCTGCTATAAAGGCAAGAGCTCTATCCTCTTTTATGTTCAGTTTCTGCATCTTATATCTTTCTCTTTCTCCTCAGATAAGCTGGGAGCTCCTCCACCTCAGGTGGCACTGGCTCTATTGTATTTTCTGGCACCGCTTTTCTTATGGGCTCTTTTAGCTCTGACTTTTTGACCACCTTAAACTGACTTAGCCCCTGTGCACTTTCAAAGTCTGTTGCCACCACCGCCACCCTCATGAAGTTATCTCTGCTATTTTCAAGCATAGCACCGAATATGATGAGAGCGTCCTCGTGGGCGGACTCCCTTACCCTTCCTATGGTCTCTTCCACTTCTCTAAAAGGCACATCCTCGCTGACCCAGAGGGTCACCAACAGCCTCCTTGCACCCTGTATACTGTTGCCCTCCAGTAGTGGGCTTGTAATTGCCTGCTCAATGGCATAATCCTTCCTTCCATCGCCCTTACCTTCACCTATTCCTATGAGGGCAAGACCACCTTTCTCCATTACCGTCTTCACATCCGCAAAATCTACGTTTATGAGGGCAGGGGTCACCACTATACTGGTTATACCCATAACCGCCTTTGCCAGCACGTCGTCCACCATCTTGAAGGCATCTCTTATGCTAAAGTTCTTATCCGCCAGCTCCACAAGCTTCTGATTGTTCACCACTATGTAGGTGTCCACCACATCCTTTAACTTTTCAAGTCCTTCGCTGGCAACCTGCATCCTTTTTGGACCTTCAAAGTTGAAAGGCTTTGTGACCACCGCCACCGTGAGTATACCCATATCCTTGGCTATCTCCGCTATTATGGGCGCTGCACCCGTTCCTGTGCCACCACCAAGACCGCTGGCTATAAAGAGCATGTCCGTGTTTCTGAGAACCTCTCTTATCTTGTCCGTATCCTCAAGGGCTGCCTGTTCTCCTACCTCCGGTTTTGCACCCGCACCCAGACCTTTGGTAACCTTCTCACCTATCTGTATCTTGTTAGGGACAGATAGAGAGGCAAGATGCTGGACGTCCGTGTTTATAACAAAGAGCTCCACCCCCTCAATATTCTCAAGATACATCCTGTTCACCGCATTGGAACCACCACCCCCAACTCCGAAGACCTTTATCCTGGTCGGGTTCATAATGTCCATCCTCTACCTCCTGTCTACATTATATCCTTGAAAAAAGCCCTGAGCCTTGCCATTATGCCCGAAAGGCTCAAAGTGCTATCGCTCTTTTTCTCCTGAGACTTTCGAGACATAACTTTTCTATCAAATGTCAGGTTCTTATGGGCAAGTTTTATGAGCCCCACGGAAGTGGCATAGGAAGGGTCCTGCACCTTTTCCTTAAGCCCTATAACACCCATAGGATAGCCTATCCTCACCGGAAGGTCAAAGTAGCGTTCCAGAAACTCCTTCATGCCTGCAAGCTTGGCTGAGCCGCCAGTTATCACTATACCCGCATGCAGGGCGTTAAGGTCCACCCCATGAAGGTTGAGGAGCTCAGTTAGCCTTTCCATTATCTCCTCCAGCCTTATCTGTATAACCTCAGCCAGCTGTTTCCTGCTAACAGTTACCTCTTTCTCTTCACCTCTCGGTTTTATCTTAATCCTCTCCGCTTCGTTAACCACATCCGCCAGAGCATAACCATTTTCTATCTTTATCCTCTCCGCCTGCTCGCTGTTTATCTTCATAAAGTGGGCTATATCCTTCGTTATGTTAAGTCCACCCATGGGTATACAGCCGGTTACCAGAAGAGAACCCTCAGAAAACACCACAAAGTCTGTTAGACCTGCCCCCAGGTCTATCGCTATAACACCCTCCTCCTTCTCTTCAAGGGTTAGCACCGCTTCTGCAGAAGCCAAAGGAGATATAAACTTACCCTCTATCTCCAAACCCGAGTTAAGGACAACCTTCTCCGCATTCTTCAAAAGGCTTGCACCCACCTTTGCCACATGCACCTCTGCAGATATCTTTGAGCCGAGGAGCCCAAGGGGGTCTATAACGCCTTCCTGTTCGTCCAGTATGAACTTTCGAGGCACCGCGCCCAGTATCTCATAACCCTCCTCCCTTGAACGCATAACTGCCCTGTCTATAAGTCTCTCTATGTGAGAGTAGTCTATCTCTACAGGCTGTGAGGATATGCTGACCGTGTCCTTCTCGTTCTGGCTTTTAAGGGTTGGTCCTGAAATGCCCAGAACCACCGCTGTCAGTTTCACACCTGCCATTTCCTGAGCTTCCTTTATTGCACCAAGCACCGAGTTTACCGCCAAATCCAGCCGGGTAACGTATCCTCTATCTATGCCCTTGGATTGGGTCTCCCCTATACCTATAACGTGTAAATCACCATAACTGTCAACTTCACCCACGAGAGCAACCACTTTGCTGGTGCCTATATCGAGAGCTGTTATCAGCTTCATCTCCTCTTCTCACCTCTTATAATTACTAAACCCTCCGTGTTTATTTCCATTTCTTTCATATCTGTAATATTATAATCTTTCTGTAATTTTGCCACATTTTCCACAAGATTTTCGCTGAGGGAAAACAGGGGAGGAAGTGTGACCTTTACACCTTCTTTTGTGTAGATTATGGTTCCAAGGTTTGTCACATAAATTTCCTTTAAATCTGAATTTATTTTATGTATTATGTTCCTTATATTCTCAAAGTTTTCCTGTATTATATGAATATTATGAGTATAAACAACAGGATTTACTGTGTCTATGTATGGTGATCGGAATTGTGTGCCCCCTTCGTCAAAAAATATAACAGTATCCTCCTGTATAGCTGTAAAAATTGGTTTTCTTTCCTTAACTTTAATCTCAAGTTCCACCCCTCTACTGTTAAAAATTTTTCTTACCTTTAGGTCGCTTATAGAATTACCCGTAGCTGCATTTAAATTTTTGAGCAGGATGTCGCTGTTTATGAATAACCAGTTGTTTTTTAAATTTCTTACTTCCTCCACCACCACATCAGGAGGCACGGTTTCCAGCCCCTCTATATAAAGGGCTTTCACCTTGAAAAAGGTTATGTTATCGGTAAAATGAGGAACAAAGAACCCCGCCAGCGCCATGGAGAAAATCCAGAGGAGAGAGATTATATAGCCTAACCATTTTTCCCTTCTCCCTTCTTTCATGTTTATAGTATATTATAAACTGGTTTGTTTAACGAACTAACCCCTTATCTTCATCTTAGATGCCGGTCGCAGGAATTTTCAAACCTGTAGCCCTTCATAAAATCTTCTCCGCTTATAGCCTTTCCCTTAGGAGAAATCAGCTCCAGCACCTCCACTGCGTCTTCTCCGCAGGCTACAACCAGTCTCTTGCTGTCAAGGAGCTCTCCCGGAGACCCCTCAGCCCTGACCACTCTAACTTTCAGTATTTTTAGCCTCTCATCCTTATAGGTAAGTGCGTAGCAGCTTGGATATAATCCTCTGACCCTGTCCCTTACGCTATGTGCCGGTGACTTCCAGCATATTCTGTATTCTTCCTTTTCTATGGAGGGGGCGTAGGTGGCTCTGTTCTGGTCCTGAGGAACTGGCTTTATGTTTCCGGAAAACCAATCCTTTAAAGTTTTAACCAACAGCTCCGCACCCTTTTTTGAAAGCCTTTCAGATAGAGTCTTTAAGTTGTCCTCTTCCTGAATGGGCTCTTCTTGCTGTGATAGAACTGCGCCCGTATCCATGCCTTCTTCCATAAGCATAATAGTGTTACCCGTCAGCCTTTCCCCTGCCATGATAGCCCTTTGGATGGGGGCAGGACCTCTGTATGCAGGCAGGAGGCTTGCATGAAGGTTTATACAGCCATACCTTGGGTAGTTTATAACTTCGGGAGGAAGTATCTTCCCATAAGCAACAGTCACTATACAATCGGGCTTCAGTTCCTCCACAATTGGGAATATGTGGGTTTTCTTTTCAGGCTGGAAGACTTCCACTCCAAGGCTCTGGGCAAGAGCCTTTACGGGTGGTGGTGTAAGTTTCTGTCCTCTTCCTGCAGGTTTATCGGGCTTACAAAAGGCTCCTATTACCTCAAACTCTTCCGTAAGCCTTTTGAAGGAAGGAACTGCAAACTCAGGATTGCCAAAGAAGAGAATTCTCATAGATGTGATTATAACCTTCCAGGGTGCAATCTATCAGAGGTTTAACATGTATACTATAAAGGATGCACCTGCGTATAGGCACTCGTAAGAGCAAACTCGCCCTCTGGCAGGCAAACCATATAAAGGAGAAACTGGAGAGGAAAGGCTACAGCGTGGAGCTTGTGCTTATAACAACCACAGGAGACAAAGTTCTGGATGTGCCTTTGGCAAAGATAGGGGGTAAGGGTCTTTTTGTAAAGGAAATAGAAGAAGCCTTGCTTAGAAAGGAGATAGACCTGGCGGTGCATTCTCTGAAGGATGTGCCTATGAGCCTTCCTGAGGGTTTGACCCTTGGTGCCATAACCGAGAGAGAGACCGCTTTTGATGTGCTTATTACAAAAGACTATAAAAGCTTTGAGGAGCTCCCCGAGGGTGCGGTCGTGGGCACCTCTTCTTTAAGAAGGCAGGTGCAGGTAAGGAGAAAAAGACCGGACCTGAAGTTGGAAAATTTGAGAGGGAATGTGGATACCAGGTTAAGAAAACTGGAAGAGGGTAAGTATGATGCCATAATTCTGGCTTATGCGGGTGTAAAAAGGATGGGGCTGGAAGGCAGGGTTTCTCAGGTTCTGCATGATTTCATACCTGCGGTAGGTCAGGGCAGTTTAGCCATAGAGATAAGAGAGGATGATGAGAAAACAAAGGAAGCTATAAGCTTTCTGAACCATGAGGAAAGCAGGGTCAGGGCTGTTGCGGAGAGAGCTTTTCTGAGTGAGCTGAGTGGTGGCTGTCAGGTGCCAGTAGGGGCTTACGCATGGATTGAGGGTGGAAAGCTCAGATTGAGAGCTTTTATCTCAGACCTGAGGGCGGAGCGGTTTCTTGAGGGTTACGGAGAAGAAGACCCAGAAAGGGCAGAGGAGCTCGGCAGAGAGCTTGCAGAAGAGCTTTTGGGAAAGGGTGGAGAAGAGATACTCAGAGAAGTTTATGGAGAGAGCTGAGCTTCCATATCCCTCCTATATACCCTTCCATCTTGGTGGATGAGAGCTGAGGCCAAGCCACAGAGAGGAAAGGTCATAAATCTTAAAGGCTTTAGGCTCTGAAGGCTCATGCACAAAGATAAGGGCTGTGCCAGGCAGGAAGGTGTTTCATCTGACCTTTCCCAATTTTTCACAGACTAGACCAGCTTCCCTTCAGCCTTAACCTTGCCCTCCTCCAAAGACAAAAGCCTACTTTCCCCTTCCTCTTCAAAAATCCACTCACCATCCGCTATGAAAACCACCAATCTCCAGGATTCTATCCTCTGAAGAAATGCCGTAGAAACCTGCATCTCTTCCTCCTCAGTAAAATTCAGCCAAGCCCATCAGAGCTCTCCTCTATTTATCATCTGGGCTATGTCCTTTGCAAAATGGGTGATAATCATCTGCCGCACCAGCCCTCTTTATGGAGAGAAGGGGCTCAACCATGACCCTTCTTTCCTCTATCCAGGCCAGCCTCCTGCCGCCTTTATCATTCAATACTCACCGCTTACATTGTAGGCACATACCAGCAGGAAAGAGTGTGTTTTCCCTTGTCATCTATATAATGCCAAGGTAGGCAAGTGCGGGTTTCCATTTACTATATCCCGCACCTTCTGCAGCATAGAAAAAGGCCCCTCTTTTAGAGCCTCTGCTTCTGTTCACGGGGTCCATCTGATAGCTTCTCCTGTCTCCGAAGGCAGGGGCGGACTCTGCAGCCTCTCTGAAGGGCCCGTAAAAGGCGGAGGCATAC
>JBCNVH010000013.1:0-1950 GCA_039630295.1 Aquificaceae bacterium
ATTTTACACCAAAAACTTTCACAATGCACCCGTTGAAATTTGATAAAAGTTGACTAAAATCTTTTAGCATGGCGAAGTCAGCAAAGAGAGACTACTACGAGGTGCTGGGTGTTTCAAAAAATGCCAGTCAGGAGGAAATAAAGAAGGCATACCGCCGGCTTGCCCGAAAGTACCACCCCGACTTTAACAAAGAGCCTGACGCTCAGGAAAAGTTCAAAGAGATAAACGAAGCCTATCAGGTGCTCTCAGACCCAGAAAAGAGAAAACTCTACGACCAGTATGGGCACGCCGCCTTTAGCGCGCAGGGTGCGGGCGGAGCCTATCAGGAGGTGGTATACCAGAACGTGGGCGACCTTTTTGAGGAAATACTTAAGGGCTTTGGCTTTGAGGACATCTTTGAGAGAGCTACCAGAGGAAAGAGAAGGGAAAGAAGACCTGTCAGGGGTGAGGACATCCACTACACGGTGGAGCTCAGCCTTGAGGAAGCCTACAGCGGAGCTGTGGTGACTGTTCCTGTGATCAGGGAGGTGGTGTGTGATGCCTGCGGTGGTAAGGGCTACGATGCGCAGAAAGGCGAGAGGGTGTGTCCTACCTGTGGCGGAAAGGGTGAGGTGGTTCACAGGCAGTTTTTCATGACCATAGCGCAGACCTGTCCCACCTGTGGCGGAGAGGGCTATATCAGAGAACCCTGTCCTAAATGTAGAGGCAGGGGAACGGTTAGCCAGAGAGAGGAGATAAAGGTCAAAGTGCCGGCGGGCGTGGACACGGGCACGAGAATCATGGCGGAGGGCAAGGGGCACGCAGGCTTTTACGGAGGTCCTTACGGCGACCTTATCATAACCATAAAGCTCAAACCTCACAGAGTCTTTGAAAGGCGGGGTAATAATCTCTATGTGGATGTGAACCTGAAGCTAACCGAGGCGGTTTTAGGCGCGGAGGTGGAAGTGCCAACCCTTCAGGGTGAAAAGCTCAGGGTAAAAATAGCTGCAGGTGTGAACGAAGGAGATACAGTACAGGTGGAAGGTCAGGGTATGCCAAAGCTCAGGTCTGAGGAAATGGGAGACCTGTTTGTGAGGGTTCACATAGACGTGCCGAGGTTGGGCTTTATGGATAGGTTTTTCGGAGAAGGAAAGAAGATAAAGGAGCTGCTTGAAGAGCTGGACGAGCTCCTTCCAGAACCGGAAAGGATAAGGGAGAGGCACACATGAAGAGAGAAAAGACGAGGCTTTACACGATAGGTGTTGTGGCAAGCATGTTCAACATACACCCTCAGACCCTCAGGCTCTACGAAAGGGAAGGTCTTATAAAACCCACGAGAAGCAAGGGCAGGACAAGATACTACACGGAAGAAGACATACAGAAGTTAGAGCTTATTTTGACTCTGAGCAGAGACTTGGGTGTCAACCTTGCAGGTATAGAGATAATACTGCGTATGAAGGAGCAGATGGAGGAGCTGGAAGCTCAGTTTCAGAAGCTGGTGGAGTTTATACAGAAGGAGTTTTCGGAAGCCTACCAGAGAAACGAAAGCATAAAGTCCATAGTGTTAGCGGAGAGGAAAGACCTCTTCAGGATTCTGAGGAACGGATAAAAGAGCCATGGAGATAAGGGAAGTAGACCTGCCGGGCATAGGAAAGAAGTACTCTTTTAGCCTGAAAGAAGGACGCAATCTGGTTCTGGTAATATACAACACGGGCAAGAGAGAGATATACCTGATGGAAGATGAAGAAACTGCCTGTGTCTTTGACCTGACGGAGGAAGAGGCAAAAGAGCTTGGCTTTTTGCTTGCGGGAGCTCTCTACCAGCCCATAAAGTCAGAAAAGATGGAAATCATTCTTAAAGAGGTGGTGATGGAGTGGGTAAAAGTAGAAACAGGTTCTAACCTGATAAACAGAACCATAGCGGAGCTCCAGATAAGGCGCACCACAGGGGTTTCTGTTATAGCAATAGACA
>JBCNVH010000130.1:0-6413 GCA_039630295.1 Aquificaceae bacterium
CTCTTAAACCCTCAAGAGTGTTCCCAGGCGCAAAGCCTACCTCCTCCGAAGTGGCACCTATGTATAGATAGCCCATTCTTGGTATTAGGTAGGATAGAGAAGAGTAGTGAACCCTCTCAAGGTCAGCGCCCTTTACTTTAATAGCCTGTCCCTTTACAGGATATACGGGAAGGTCAAAAAGCTCCCTCGCCCAGGCACCGGGTGCAAAGAGGTAAAAGTCTCCCTTATAGTTTGAGGCGGTGCCTCTCAGACCCTTAACTTCATTACCCTCCATCATCAAAGCCCTTATATTGTCAAAAGCAAAATCCACACCCAGCCTTCTCAGAGCTGAAAAGAGGGCATCCATAAGGCTCTCCGTATCAACCCAAGCCTCTTCTCTGTAATGCACCAGAGAGAGCAGTTCTTTTGAAAGGTATGCCTTCCCTTCAATCCACTCTACCCCGTAGCCAGCCTCTGCGTATGCTTTGCTCTTTTTTAGAACCTCTTCTTCACCCTTCAGGACAAGCCTGTATATGCCCCCTTCTCTGAAGTCTACCCTTTTCTTTGAAGCCTCCTCCAAAAACCTTATAAACTCTGGATACTCCTTCAGGCTCTTATAAGAGAACTGGAATAGCTCGCCTTCAAGCCCCTCCGAGAAAGGTGCCAGCATACCGCCTGCAACCCAGGAAGTGGGCTCTTCCGGGCTTCTTGTTATCACCTGCACCCTTTCGCCCTCAAGCGCAAGAAAAAGAGCACAGCTCAGACCTATAATTCCACTTCCTACTACGATGATTTTTCTCATGAGATATAATTTACCTACTATGGGCGAGGTTAAAGAAAAACTTGACACAGATTATGTTTACTTTGCGGAGGTTGAGCTACTACTTAACTATGGGGTGGGTTACCCTGACCTTATAATCAAGCTCAGGGAAAAGGTTCATCAGGAAGGGCTGGATAATAGTCTGTATGTGAGGAAGGCGGACAGGAAGCTCTTCCAGAACGTCCACCGCTTCCTTGAACTTCTGGAAAACTCTGACGAGCCTTTGGAGGATGATGAAAGCCAGCCTATCGAAAAATGGTGGTGGCACCTTCACAAGGTAGCCAAAGGCAGGTATCCTAGCCTTACCCTGAAGGAATACCTCAGGGATGTTTACAGGAAGCGCAGAAAATACTGGAAGGGTAGAGAGAAGGAGGTTTACTCCTTAAGACATTCAACGCAGGCAGGCTTCAGAAACATGCATTACAACCGCTAAACCTCACATGGAAGAGCTGAAAAACCTCAGGAGGGAGATAGACTCTATTGACGAAGAGGTCTTGAGGCTTCTGAACGAGAGGGCAAAACTGGCAAAAAAGGTAGGTGAGGTAAAGAAGGAGTTTGGTCTGGAAGTGCACGCACCAGAAAGAGAAAGGGAAATAATAAACAGGATGATAAGGCTTAACAGAGAGGCTTACGGGGAGGAGTTTCCCACAGAAGCCATCGTCCACATATACAGAGAAATCATATCCGCCTGTCTATCTCTTGAGAAGGAGCTTAGAGTTGCCTACCTTGGTCCCAAAGCAACTTTTACCCATCAGGCGGCTCTTGAATACTTTGGCTTCTCCGCCCACTACGTCCCGGTCAGCACCATAGGAGATGTTTTCAAAGAGGTGGAGCTGGGGAGGACTGATTATGGGGTAGTGCCGGTGGAAAACACAACGGAGGGGGTGGTCAATTACACCTTAGACATGTTTTTGGAGTCCGAGCTGAGGATAGTGGGAGAAATAGTTATACCTATAAGGCTGAACCTTCTGTCCACCGCTGGCAGTCTGGAAAGTATAAGGACGGTATATTCTCATAGGCATGCCCTTGCCCAGTGCAAGGAGTGGCTCAGGAAAAATCTTTCAGGAGTAAACCTTGTGGAAACGGAGAGCACCGCCAAAGCCTGTGAGCTGGTTATGGAAATGGAAGATGGGGGGGCTATAGCCAGCGAGGTAGCCGCCTACACTTACCACCTTAACATCCTTGCGGAGAACATACAGGACAACCCCAACAACTACACCCGTTTTATCGTAGTGGGGAAAAGAGCGATGAAACCCACAGGAAAGGATAAGACCAGCCTTCTATTTGCGGTCAAAGACGAGGCGGGTGCCCTCTTTAGAGCTCTGGAGAGCTTTTACAGGTATGGTGTAAACCTTACCAAGATTGTTTCAAGACCTTCAAAGAAAAAGCTCTGGGATTATGTGTTTTTTGTGGACCTTGAAGGTCATGGGGAGGAAGAACACGTGAAAAAGGCTCTGGAGCTCCTTCAGGAAAGGGCACAACTGGTTAAGGTGCTCGGTTCCTATCCAAAGGCACTGCTACAGGAGGGCTAATTCTGTAAGAAGTCTTCTCTTATGTGCTGTGCCGGTGGAAGGCTCTATGGTTTTTCCCGGTAGCCTCAAGCCCACGGGACGCCCCTGTGAGGTAAATTTTATTACCAGAAAACTCAGCTTTGAAATGCGTTCTTCCAGTGTGCCTTCTATGTCTTCCAGAGAGAGTATCAAAGGCGTGGAGGCATCCTCGGTCATTTCCTTTACGTAAAGGTCCCCCAGCTTGGCGGATAGCTTCCAGTGTATAAGCTTTATGGGTTCGCCGGTGTATTCTCTTATACCCTGAAACTCTTCGTAGCCCCTTCTTCTACTTTGAGAGGATACATAACCCTTTTCCTTGTAAGAGGATACATACTTTTTCTCATCGCAAGGTAGAGGCTTTGGAAAAACAAGAAGTTTAATGGGTATCTCAAGTATGTAAAACCTTTCAAAGAGCCCCACAGGAAAAGAAGAGGATACCTCCAGAGAAAGGCTCCGGTAAACTCCCCTCCTTTCAAAGGACATCCTCAAACTCCCCTCCCCTTCACGGCTGATAAAGGGAAAGGTGCAACGCTCTCCCTCTTTTCTCACCTCCAAAAGAAAGGAGGGCAATCTTTTATGGTTCTTAATAAAGACTTTAAAAGTAGTTTCAGAACCTGCGTAAACCTCTTCAGGCGGCAGAAGCACCACCTCCAGCCCCCTTATGTTGTAAAGAGAAGAAAGCCCAGAAAGTAGCATAAAGGAAAGCATGTAAGAAACCACAAGATAAAGAAGGTTGTTGGCGGTGTTGACTGCGGCAACGCCAAGAAATACGGTAATGCCTATAAAGATTAAACCCGCCCTGTTAACCCTTACCCTGTATCTTACCCTCACCTAAGAATACCTTAAAGAGCTCTGTGGGTATGGGTATAAGCACGGTGTTGCCGGGCTTGCTGGAGACGCTCTGTATGGTTTCAAGATATCTGAGCTGGAGGGCTATGGGCTGCGTTGCCAGTATCTGGGCAGCCTCTGCCAGTTTTTGCGCCGCCTGATACTCCGCCTCTGCGGTTATGATTTTAGCCCTTCTTTCCCTCTCCGCCTCCGCCTGTCTTGCCATGGCTCTGCGTAGCTCTTCTGTGAGGTCAATCCTTTTTAGCTCCACCGCCACCACCTTCACACCCCATGGGTCTGTCTGCTTGTCTATTATCTCCTGAAGCTGAAGGTTTAGCTTTTCCCTTTCCGAGAGGAGTTCATCGAGCTCCGCCGCACCGCACACGCTCCTTAAAGTGGTCTGGGCTATCTGTGAGGTGGCGTAGAGGTAGTTTTCCACCTGCACTATCGCTTTTACTGGCTCCACAACTCTGAAGTAGACCACCGCGTCCACACTTACGGATACGTTGTCCCTGGTTATTATGTCCTGAGTAGGCACATCAAGGGTGACCGTTCTGAGGTCCACCTTCACCATCCTGTCTATTATGGGTATAAGGATGAAAAGACCGGGACCTTTGGCGCCTATGACCCTTCCAAGTCTAAAGATAACCGCCCTCTGATATTCGGGCACTATCTTGACTGCAGCCGCAAGAAATACAACAACTGCTATTACAAGCACAATAAGCGGTGATACACCCATGGCAAAACCCCCTATAAACCTCAGTATGTCCCCTCCTGCCACGGTAGCAAGAACCACTGCGAGGAATAATAAAAAGGGCAGGAGGTCAAGGATTGGCTTCATAGCCTCAATTATATCATACCTCTAATATGGCTCCTTTAGAGGCTGAGGCTACAAACTTCGTATACCTCCTCAGCCATGGACTTCTTATCTCCTTTTGCAAAGGTGTGAAGTTTTCCATTCTTCTTTTAAATTCCTCTTCAGATATAAGAAGCTCGAGCCTCCTGCCAGGGATGTCTATCAGTATCTCATCTCCTTCCTCCACTATGCCTATAGGACCTCCAGAAGCAGCTTCTGGAGATATATGTCCTATGCAGGCACCTCTGGTGCCCCCCGAGAACCTCCCGTCAGTGATAAGAGCCACCTTGTCACCCAGACCCATGCCCATTATGGCTGAGGTGGGTGAGAGCATCTCTCTCATTCCAGGACCGCCCTTTGGTCCCTCGTAGCGTATTACCACCACATGTCCGGGTTTTACCTTTCCGCCAAGAATACCCTCTATGGCTTCCTCCTCCGAGTTAAAGCAGATGGCTTTTCCTCTAAAGGTGAGCATATTAGGGTCAACGCCTGCGGTCTTTACCACCGAACCCTCGGGTGCGAGATTGCCAAAGAGGACCGCAATACCTCCCTCGGTTGAGTAGGGGTCTTCTACCTTTCTTATAACCTCGCCATCCGAATCCGGTGCGGACTGGGCTATTTCTCTTAAGGTTTTAAGGTTGACAGTGGGTCTCTCAGGGTGGGGCAGATAACCACCTCTTAGAAGTTCTTTAATTATGGCAGGAATACCACCCACATTGTCCAGGTCCTGTATGTGGTAGTGAGAAGCGGGTGATATTTTGCAGAGAGTGGGTGTTCTTTTTGATATCTGGTTTATCCTCGCAAGGTCATACTCCACACCTGCCTCACGGGCTATGGCAAGCAGATGAAGGATGGTGTTGGAAGAGCCTCCCATGGCTATGTCCACCGCAAAGGCGTTGTCAAAGGTTTCAAGTGTAAGGAGGTCTCTTGGTCTTATGTCTCTTCTGAGGAGCTCCATTATCTGCCTTCCCGCCTGTCTTGCCAAGAGCTCTCTTCTTGGGTCTACCGCAGGAATAGTGCCGTTGCCAGAAAGACCCAGACCAAGAACCTCAGTTATGCAGTTCATGGAGTTGGCGGTAAACATACCAGAACAGCTACCACAGGTAGGACAGGCGTGTTCTTCCACAGCTTTAAGCTCTTTTTCTGTTATCTTTCCAGCCTTTAGCTGACCTATGCCCTCAAAGACGCTTATGAGGTCTACTTTCTTTCCATTTACCTCACCAGCCAGCATAGGACCACCGCTTATAAAGATGGTGGGAATGTTGAGCCTTGCGGTTGCCATGAGCATACCCGGGACTATCTTGTCGCAGTTTGGTATGCATATGAGAGCATCAAGCTGATGTGCTTCTACCACTGTCTCTATAGAATCCGCTATGAGTTCTCTCGAAGGTAGAGAGTAATGCATGCCATAGTGTCCCATAGCTATACCATCATCCACACCTATCACATTGAACTCTACAGGAACACCTCCAGCTTTTCTAACCTCTTCCTTTATTGGCTGGACAAACTCTCTTAAATGCACATGTCCCGGGATGATATCTATGTATGAGTTGGCTATGCCTATGAGGGGTTTATCAAAGTCTTCATCCGAAAGACCGCAGGCTCTGAGAAGAGCTCTATGGGGAGACCTTTCTATACCTTTTTTGACTTTATCACTTCTGAGCATTTTTCACCTCCATAGATTCTATTTTATGAATATAAGCCTTATAAGCTCAACAAAAGCAGGGTTCAGAAGTGTAAGCCCCACAGCCACGAGTCCTATCAAAACCTTCAGCAAAAGCTCTACTCTGTCTATCCTTCTACCAAGGTCCGCTTCAACCTTATCTATTCTCCTTTCAAGCTCAAGTCTCAGAGCTCTTATTTCTCCATAAAACTCCTCCTTCATGACCAGTTCTCTCAAGAGCTTCTTTAATCTCGGTTTTCAGTATAGGCTTTTGCTCCTTTGCCTTCTCCTCAATCCTTGATAAGCTATCTTCCAAGACTTTGACTACCTTATCCGCCTTCTCTTTTCCCAACTCCTCCTCAAGTATCTTGTAAACTTCATAGCTGATAGTAGCCATCTTTTTACCTCATGGCAAACACTGTCTTCACGAGCTCCACAAAAGAAGGGTTCAAAAGCGTAAGACCTACCACCACAAGACCTATCAGAACCTTTAGCAAAAGCTCAACCTTGTCTATTCTCCTTTCAAGCTCAAGTCTCAGAGCTCTTATTTCTCCATAAAACTCTCCCTTTGTGACTAATTCCTTCAGGAGCTCTTCTTTTATCTCCGCCTTGAGTATGGGTTTTTGTTCTTTCTTCTCTTTCCCCAGTTCCTCCTCAAGTATCTTGTAAACTTCATAGCTGATAGTAGCCATCTTTTTACCTCATGGCAAACACTGT
>JBCNVH010000131.1:0-2804 GCA_039630295.1 Aquificaceae bacterium
TCGTATCCGAAAAGCTCCGCCTCCACCAATTCCTCAGGCAAACCTGCACAGTTTATGTCTATGAAGGGTCCCTCGGACCTTGCGGATAGGCTGTGAAGCCTTCTGGCCAACGCTCTTACCGGTCCCACTTTCACCTATGAGAAGAACATCAGTCCCAACTTGCCACCTTCTGAAGGAGTTTCCTTTTACCTGGGAGCACTTGTTACTGTTACCCAGTATGGGGTCTTCCTCCTCCCTCTTCTTGACCTTAAGAGTTCTTTGGAGAAGCTCTATCGTGGTGAGAAGCCTGTCTATGGAGAAGGAGCTCTCCAGAAAGTAGTAAGCGCCCTCCTTTATGGCTCTTACCGCATGCTCCGTCTTGCCATGTCCTGTTATAACCAAAAGGGCGGAGCCAGGGAGCTTCTCCTTTAAATAGGCTATGTAGTCAAGACCGTTGCCGTCCGGAAGCCAAAGGTCCAGAAGGACGCAGTGAAAGTATTCCCTCTCCACTTTCTCCTTCATGGTTTTTATGCTTTCTGCGGTGGACACTCTGTAGCCTTCCTCTTTCAGGATGTTCTTCAGTGTCTCTCTTATGGACCTTTCATCGTCCACCACCAGCACCTGAGCTTCCATAGATAAGATTATAAGGCTCTAAAATAACATGCCTTCATGGCAGGTCCGTAAATATGTAAGTTCTGAGTTTTCCTCTGACTCTACAGGCGGGTAGCTTTCCACCTTTTAGCATGCTCTCAAGAACCTGCCTTTTCTCCTCTCCTTTGAGGAAGAAAAGAACCACACAGGAATTTTTCAGATATTCTTCCTTGAGGGAAAGTCTCAAAAGTCCATCGGGAGACCTGCTCAGACAGACCTTTGGACTCACATCCTGACAATCCACATCAGGAAAGAGAGAGGCGGTGTGTCCGTCCGCACCCACACCCAGAAGGGCTATATGTAGCCTCTCCGGTAGCTGGAGAGTGTAATCCAGGGCACACTCTTCTGGGGACATCTCCGTCTTGAAAAAGGCAAGCCTTGACCTTTCTCCAAGGGCTTTTTTAACCGAGCTGTAGTTGCTGAGCTCTGAACCCTGCGGAACATACCGCTCATCGCTCAGGTAAAACCTCAGCCTATCCCAGGGCAGTCTTTCTGAAGATAAGAGGCGGTAAAGCTCAAGGGGTGTCCTGCCACCTGCAAGGGCTACATGGCATATCCTGTTCCCTTTCAGAAAATAAAGAAAGAGCCTTTTCAGGAAACTTCCAAGAGCTCTCTCCGGTTTTGGGTCCGAATACAGGAGGTAACCCGCCAATCTTCTCATGGTTGTGATAAATTATAAACACTATGAGCCTGTTAGCAGTTTACACGGAGGAAGGTGAGCTCCTGGAGCTCGTAAAGGAATATGAGGAAATAGAGAAAAGGCTTGCCCCCCTTGGCGTAAGGTTTGAAAGGTGGAAGGTGGAGAAAGACCTGCCCTGGTCCGCCACTCAGGAGGAGGTATTGGAGGCATACAGGGAAGAGGTGGAAAGGATAGTTAGGGAGTTTGAATTTAAATCCCTTGATGTGGTTAGCCTCACACCGGAGCATCCCAAGAAAGAGGAGCTGAGGAATATGTTTCTCTCCGAACATACCCACTCAGACTTTGAAGTGCGTTTTTTCGTGGAGGGTTGTGGAACCTTTTACCTCCATCCGGATAACAGGGTTTATGCGGTGCTATGTGAGAAGGGGGACTTCATCAGCGTTCCTGCCAACACAAGGCACTGGTTTGACATGGGGACACAGCCCTTCTTCAAGGCTATAAGGTTCTTCTCCATACCTGAGGGCTGGGTGGCTAACTTTACCGGCTCGGACATATCTAAGAAAATACCCACCCACGACCAGATAACCTGTCTTGGATGATAAAAGCCATACTCACCGACATAGAGGGAACAACCTCCTCCATAGATTATGTGAAGGAAGTTATGTTCCCTTACTCAAAGGAGAGGCTTGAGACCTTCCTTCAGGGTCACTGGCAGGAAGAACGGGTAAGGAGTATAATCGGAGAGCTTGAAAGAAAGCTCCGCAAACCAGTTAGCCTTGAGCTTGCGATAGAGACCTTTAGAGACTGGATAGAGAAGGACCTCAAGGAACCGGCGCTAAAAGAGCTCCAGGGACACATATGGGAGGAGGGTTTCATATCCGGAGAGTTGAGGGGTCACATCTACGAGGATGCTTACCTGAAGCTAAAGGAATGGAAGGAAAGGGGCTACAGGCTTTATGTTTACTCTTCCGGTTCTGTAAAGGCTCAGAAGCTCTTTTTCGGGCACACGGAATACGGAGACCTCAACTGGCTCTTTGAAGGCTTCTTTGACACCTCTGTAGGGGGCAAGAAAGAGAAAAGTTCTTACGAGAGGATAGCAGAGCTTGTAGGGCTTTCACCGGAGGAGTTCCTTTTTCTGTCGGATAGTGAAGAAGAGCTCAGAGCCGCAAGGCTTGCGGGTATGAACACAGCCCTTGTGGCAAGAGAAGGCACGCCCAAAAGAAGCGAGCTCAGAACTATAAGGAACTTCTATGAACTTGAGCCTTTGAAGCTCTTCTCAGAAGAAGGCTCAGGGCATAAAGAACAAAGAGGAGACTCCACCCACCACCGCAAGGAGAGTGCCCAAGCCCATAAGACCCAAGGAGGCAAGCACCAAGGGGTCATGGGTCGACCTACTCCCCGTAAGTCTTGCGGGGTGCACCCTTGAGACCTTGCAAAAAAAACCAAGCAGAGAATCTACAACCGTGAGGTAGAGTCTGCAGTAAGTCAGATGGCCACACTTGGTTGCTGGGTGTAACCCCTAGATAGGAAGAGA
>JBCNVH010000132.1:0-12969 GCA_039630295.1 Aquificaceae bacterium
AACCTCTTTCTGGTAGGCTACGGGCTTGACTGGGACGAGGAAGGAAGAAATCTGAGAGGTATATACGCGGTGACATAAGTCAACTGTGGACATACGTTGCTAATCTACCGCTTGGCGTTGTCTATCTTTTTTCCAGCCTGATGAGAGCCTCCTTAAGTCTGCGTATGCCTTCTCTTATGGTTTCTTCCGAAAGGCAGTAGGAGAGCCTCAGATAACCCTCTGCACCGAAGGCTGAGCCGGGCACGCCTGCGACCCTTCCTTCCTCTATAAGGTAGTCCGCAAGTTTAAGGTCAGAGCCAAGTTTTTGGGAGTAGTGGTTCAGGTTAGGAAAGATGTAAAAGGCTCCTTTAGGTTTGACTACCTTCACATCCGGTATCTCTTTTAAAAGCTCAAAGGCAAGATTTCTACGCACCTCAAAGGCTCTCCTCATACCTTCCACAAAATCCTTCGACCGGGGGTTAGTGAGGGCTTCCAATGCGCCATACTGGGCAAAGGTGGTGGCGTTGGATATACTCTGGCTGTTCAGGTCTGCGATGACCTTTGCGTATCTCTCCGGACAAGCCACATAACCCACCCTCCAACCTGTCATGGAGTAGGTCTTGGAGAAGGCGTTGACGGTAAAGGTTATTTCTCTTATCTCTTTTGAGAAGCTGGCAGGACTTACAAACTTCTCTCCATCGTAAAGAAAAGCATCGTAGCATTCATCGGAGACTATAAGAATGTTCCTCTCAAGGCAGAGCTCCGCTATTTTCTTTTGCTCCTCTTCGGGCACCACCGCACCGGTTGGGTTGGAAGGTGAGTTGAGTATAAGCATCTTAGTTTTTGATGTAATGTATTCTCTGAGCGTTTCAGCCCTCAGGATAAAGCCTTCCTCTTCTCCGAGGGGCACCTCCACCACTCTTGCACCGCACAGGAGTATCTGCTCCGGGTAGGTGACCCAGTAGGGTGAGGGAAGAAGCACTTCATCACCTTCTTCCAGCACTGTCAGCATTATAAGAAAAAGTGCCATTTTGGCACCTGCGGTCACCACTATCTCCCCGGGGCTATATTCAACATTGTTTTCTTTCAGGAGTTTCTCTGCCAGCGCCTCTCTTAGCTGGGGTATACCTGCAGAGGGTGCATACTTGGTCTTGCCTTCCATAAGAGCTCTATTGCAGGCGGACTTGATAAAGTCAGGAGTGTCAAAGTCCGGCTCGCCTGCGCCAAAACCCACCACATCCACACCCTTCGCCTTTAGCTGGTTTACCTTTGCGGTGAGGGCAAGGGTGGGGGCAGGTTTTATGTGCGAGACCCTTTTTGCGAGCATGGGTCTATATTATACTCTCAATTCAAAGCCTTCTCCTCTGTTTTTCTGCATCTGGAGCTCGAGCCTTGCCCTCATCTCTTTCAATGTAGCCTGCATGGCAACCCTATAGTCCTGAGGTGATGGGTCTGCCGGTGCAAGGGCGGCGGCGCGAACCATCTGCATTTTCCTTATGGTTTCCTCCGGATTTTTCCCTTCCGACATATCTATGGAAACTTCTCCACCTGTTATGTATAGCCTACCGTCTGGTCCCAGGGTATAGCTATAGTGGACCGAACCTACATACTGACCACCAACAGCCTTGTGAGCCATCTCGTGAGCTTTTACTTTCTGTTCTATAAGCCTAAGCCTCTGTATAGCCATATGATAAGAGAGGTCATAGGCTTGTTCCCCTACCACCCTCATGTCTTAAATATACACCTTAGCCTTTCTATAGCTTTGTGGTTGGTAAGGTCAAGCTGTAGAGGAGTGATGGATACAAAGCCCTGATAAACCGCCCAGTAGTCGGTTCCTTCCTCCAGGTGCCAGCCAAACTCCTCTGCGGTTATCCAGTAAAGAGGTCTGCCGGAGGGGTCGCTGAGCTTCAGGACTTTTTCTCTGTATGCTCTCCTCCCCTGACGGGTAAGCAGAAAACCCCTTATCTCCTCTCTACGCAGGTTTGGTATGTTCACGTTCAGGTATGTATCCTCCGGCATACCCCCTTCCAGCACCTTCAGGACCACCTCCTTTGCCACCTTAGCCATCTCGGTAAAGTCTATCTCCTCCCTTCCAAAGGCGGAGAAGGCTACAGAAGGTATGCCCAGAATACGACCCTCCATCGCACCGGAGACCGTTCCCGAGTAAGTGATGTCCTCGCCCAGGTTTGGTCCTTCGTTTATACCCGAGCAGAGAAGGTCTGGCTTTCTACCCTCAAGAAAGAGGTAATAGCCAAAGTGGACGCAATCCGCAGGCGTGCCACCTATAACCGTCCAGAAATCCTCCTCCACACGCCTTATCCTTAGGGGCTGTGTGAAGGTAAGAGAGTGTCCCACACCGCTCAGGTTTCGGTCCGGTGCCACGGTTATAACCCTTCCAAGGTTTCTCAGTTCCTCTCTGAGAGCTCTTATACCCTCGGAGAAGTAGCCGTCGTCATTGGTTAGCAGGAAGGTAGGCATCGCCTATATTTTATCCTGATGGTCTGCCCAAAATGTGGGGGAAGTGGCTTTTTGGACAGGGGTGGCGTGCTGGAGCTCTGCTCCTGCAGGTATGAAGGTATAAACCTCCAGAGATATCTGAACATACCTCCCCGCTTTCTGTCCGCAGAGTTTGAGAACTACAGTCCCGTTTCCCCCTCTCAAAAGGTAGCCCTTGAAGTTTGTACGCACTACGCCCACAGCTTCGAGCAAGGAGAGGGCAAGGGTATCACCCTTCTGGGACCACCTCAGATGGGTAAAACCCATTTGGTGGTGGCTGTTCTCAAGAACATATACAGGTGGAAGAGAGTTAGGGGCATTTTTTTTGACACAAAAGACCTCTTCTACAGGCTTCAGAGCTATACCAACTCTGAGAAATACCAACGGCTGATGAACCTTCTTTTAAACATACCCTTGCTGGTGTTGGATGACCTTGGCAGTGAAAGGCTCTCCGACTGGAGGGTGGAAACCCTTTCTCACATCATAAACCACCGGTATAACTTTCTCAAAAGCACGCTGATAACCACCAACTATAGCCTTATCAAGCAGGACCAGGAAGTGGCAAGAGCTCTCGAGGAGAGGTTATCACCTGCCATAGTGGGTAAGATATACCAGATGAACGAGATCCTCTACCTGAAGGATTGAATTATACAAAAAGGGCAAGAAGGAGGGTAGGCATAAGGTTTAAAACCCTCACCTGCCCTAATATTCCCAGTATTTTCAGAGAGGTAAACACCATAAGACCACCGCCTATAAAGAGGGCGTTAGCCATTGACTGTTTGTCTATGAAATCGCCATAAAAGTAGGCAAGAAGGGTTATAGAGCCTTGAAAGAAAAGTATGTAAAGGGCGGAGAGGGCAACACCTTTACCCAGAGAGGAAGAGAGAACTATAGAAGAAAAGCCATCCATAAAAGCTTTTGAGAGTATGAGAGAGCTGTCGCCCTTTGCACCCTCAAGAACACAGCCCATAAGGGTCATAGGACCAACCGTGAAAAGAAGAGAGGCGGATACAAAACCCTTTGAAAGCCCCTGAGAACTGCTGGCAAGCTCTTCAGCTCTCCTCAAGCCTCATAAGGCTACCGATAATAGAACCAGCCACCAGAAGGAGAAAGACCTTCAGAAGCTCGGGCTTGTTCTCCGCAATCAGCCTCACGCCAAGCAAGAGGGTAAAAAGCCCTATACCCTGAAGGACCGCATTCCTTAGCCTCTCCGGTATGTAAGGAGAAAACTTCAGCCCCAGAAGGCTACCGGATAGCACAAGCCCTGCGTTCACAAGGCTACCGAAGGTAGGAAACATCAACCTGAGCTGTTTTGGTGAGCCTGTGCCTGTGAGAGTATATCCTGAAACATCTGGTAAAGGAACTCAGCCCTGTCCGCAGGTCCATAGCTCTGGAGCACCTTCTCTCTTGCCCTTTTGCCTATTTCTCTGGCTTCCTGAAGGTTATCAAGGTAGTAAACCACCTTTTCCTCTATGTCAGCCCTGTCCAGAGGAAGGTAGCCAATCATCTCAACCTCCGGGTTTAAAAAGCCAGGAAGGGTAGCTCTGAGGTCTATGAGGGGGGCACTTTCCATAAAGGCAACCTCAAGGGGTGCAAAACCTATACCTGTGGGGACGGCGTGGGGAAAGCTCAGAATGGTCATGTAAGACCTGCCTATAACATCCAGAGCTTCCTCCCAGCTGTTTATGCTGATGTGCTCATGTCCATCCTTTAGCTCACCTTCAAAGACGCCCACCACCTTCAGGTTTATACCCTCAAGAAAGCTCAGGATATACCACCTTTTCCTTGCGGTGGCATAAAGACTGATATCGTTCAGAAACTTTATGTAGTCCTGCGTGTTTTCCTTTCGCCACTTATCAAACTCTTCCTGAAAACTCTGGTTAAACATGGAGAGGATGTATTCGCTGACATACAGGATATGAGCCTCCGGATTCCGGAAGAGGAACTCACCCACTTCAAAAAAGTAGGGCACAAGGTTCTCCTTCAAGTTCTGGGTTGCCTGCTGGGCTATGATGTTTGGGTCTAAAACAGGACCGAGAAAGGATATCTCTATATCCTTCTCCTTCGGTGGTTGGGGCATACGGGAGGGGTCCACAAAGGGTGTTATGTAGAAGGTGCCCCTCTCGTGCCCGAGAAATTTAAGGCTGTCCGCATACTTAAGGTCCGTTACCACGGGTAGGAAGTTGTTTGCCTGACGCAGGTCAAGGAGGGTAGGAAAGTGAAAGAGAGGTTCATCGGTAAACAGGCTCACATGGACAAAGCCAAAGGCATCGGATATAGGAAGCCTTTCACCCTCTCTTTCTCCAAATATCACACAGGAGCCGTTCAGGTCAAAGGCAAAGGTGGGTGAGAACTCCAGAAGCTCATTTACCCTTTCCTGAAGCTCTCCCTCCGAGAGGTCAAATTCCTGAACCTCCGCCCCCTTTTCTCTAAAGGCTTCAGGAAAAGCAAGCACGTGTCTGTTGATACCAAGCTCCTTTCCATACTTTAAGAAGGCTATTCTCATAGCTCTAATATCATAGCATATGTGCTATAAAGGGTATCTACCCGAACCTCAACATGGCTTTTAACTTCTTCAAGATGTATGTTTTTTTTGCAATATGTTATATACTATAAATTCCAAGGCGCGTAGCTCAGCTGGCAGAGCGCCTCCCTTACAAGGAGGAGGTCGGCGGTTCAAGTCCGCCCGTGCCTATTTCTTAAAGGGCTAATCATACCTCCAGCTCAAGACTTTTGAGAAGAAGCTCCTGCCCCCCTCTTATCTCCGTATTTAGCCCACCACAGCGGGGGCACTGGGCGTTAAGTTCTTCCTTTTCAAACTCTTCACCGCAATCAACACAGTATAACTTTAGCCCTTCCGGATGAATTATAAGCTCCGCTTCCTCTGCGAGTGTGCCCTCTTTGAAAGTGTCAAAGGCAAGGCGAAGAAGATGGGGTTCAACACCGGAGAGAAGGCCCACAAGAAGCTCCACCCTGAAAACCTTCTTTGCTCCGCGAGCCTTTACCTGCTCCTCTATAAGCTCCATAAGGCTCTGCACTATGGAGAATTCATGCATCAGCAAATCCTCGGAAGAAGCTCACCCGCAGGCGGTTCCAGCAGCCTCTCCGTCCCGTATTGAGTTCTAAGAAGGACGGTGGGTCTACCCGGGGCTTTCACCGCGTAACCTATCAGGTTTGCCCCTCTTCCCTTTGGATGTTCCTTCAAAACCTGCAAAGCCTTCTCCGCATCCCTTGCCTTCACCGCCACCACCAGTCTACCCTCACAGGCAAGATGGTAGGGTTCTAAACCCAGAAATTCGCAGATACCAAGGACTTCACTTCTGACCGGCACATTATTCTCTTCCACAAGCAAAGATACACCGGAGGCTTCAGCCCATTCGTGGAGCACTGCAGAAAGACCCCCCCTCGTTGGGTCTCTCATGGCGTGCACTTCCACACCGCTCTGTAAAAGAGGCTCCACCAGGTCCCAGAGGGGCGTGCAGTCGCTTTCAAAGTCACCCTCAAATTCAAAACCTTCCCTCTCCGCAAGTATGCAGGCTCCGTGGTCCCCCACAGGTCCAGAGACCAGGAGCACATCTCCTTCCTCTACTTTACTGCAGGAAAGACCTTCGTAGACCACCTGACCTATGCCCGAGGCACTAATGAAAAGACCATCCGCCTGACCCGCAGGTACCACTTTTGTATCTCCGGCAACCACCTTTACACCCGCATGCCTTGCAGTTTGTGCCACGCTGTCCACTATCCTCTCCAAACTTTCATAGGGAAAGCCCTCCTCAAGGATGAAGGAAAGGGAAAGGTAGAGGGGTTTTGCACCCATAACCGCAAGGTCGTTCACCGTGCCGGCGACCGCCAGCTTTCCTATATCCCCACCCCTGAAGAACAGAGGCTTTACTGTAAAAGCATCGGTGGTAAAGGCTATCCTTGAAGGAAGGGAGAGAAGGGCGGAGTCTTCAAGGGAGGCAAGCACAGGGTTGTGGAAGTGTTTTAAAAAAAGACCCTTTATAAGCCTCCAGGTTTCTTCACCGCCACCACCTTCAGAGAGTTTTATCCTTCTCATAGTTCCACCTCAGTGCGTGGTGCATACAGAGCACAGGTCAAAACTCCTCAGAACCATACTTGTGTGCCACCTCTTTCTAAGACCGAGGAGTGCCCTTTCCGCAACACCCAGAAATTCCCCGCATCTTGGACCCAGGTTCCACTGAGAGGGTGTTATTATGCGGTATTCTCTTATGAGCCCTTCCTTTATGCTTACCCTGTGCAGGAGGGTTCCTCTGGCTGCCTCCACGAAGGTGTATCCTGTGCAGTTTACTCTGGAAGGGGGTTTCTTTAAGCTTGTGGATTTCTGACCTATAACATCTCTGAGCCTCTCAAGAGAGTCCTCCACGAGCCTCAACACTTCCCAAACCTCTAACACTCTCGCAGTCACGCGCACCACAAAGGTATCTCCTAACTCTCTGTGCATGGCTTTTATAATATGGTTGCCTTTTAACATCTGTCTTGATAGAGGTCCTGTCTCGAAGGGAAGACCCTTATACCTCACGGGCTTAGCCTTTGAATAGTCAGGGGGCTCAAACTCGTTTATCTGGTTGAGTTTTAGCCTTCCCTGGACAGGCTTTTTATGGTAGTAACCGTAGTTGTTGTATAGGCTTCCTCCACTTATGAACCGGTCATAAGACCTGCCTGCTTCCAGAAGCCCCTCTCTGTGGGAAAGTTCAAGGAAAAGTCCCAGGTCACCCCCCGCCGAGTTCCATCTACCCCCGGCGAGCCAGTCCAGAAAGGATGACTCTTCCCTCTGAACCATTGAGCTGAGGAAGAACTCCTTTACCTCAAGGATTATCTGCCTCAGGCTGAGAATCTCTTTTGTGGAAGGTTCACAAGTTACGCCTCCGGGCACTGCGTAGGAAGAGTGGGGCCACTGACCCGAAAAGAGGGCTATACCAGTAGCTATTCTCGAGGCTATCTGCACTGCCCTCAACCACCTTGAACCTCTGAGGGGTGCGTAAATTCCAGCAAGCCCTTCCTCCACAGAAAGGAACTCGGGCATAAGAAAGAGGTAGAACCACTTTACATGGTTTTGAAGAATCTCAAGGCTCTGGGTTATTCTCCTTATCAGCTTTCCTTTCTCCGTGGGTTGTATGCCCAGAGCCTCCTCTATAGCGGACACGGAAGCCATAAGGTGAGAATGCCCACATATACCACACACTCTTGGGGTTATAACCAGAGCGTCCATGTAAGGTCTGCCCAGAAGAACCCTCTCCAAACCCCTGTTGGATTTCAGGCTTATCCTGGCATCCTCCACAACACCATCCTTCCAGCTCAGCTCAAGCCTTGCCTCACCCTCCACTCTGGGGATTTCAAATACCTCAACCCTCACCCTTTAGCCTCTCCGGTGCAAAAACCTTGGCAACGCCAGAAAGCATGATATATCCCCTCTTCGAGACGCCCGGAGGGAGCTCTGCAGGTATACCTGCATACTGTCTTGTTTCCCATAAGCCTACCCTTGGAAAGTCGTATTCGGTGCATCCAAAGCAAGGGGTGCCAGCCCTCGTCTTTGAGTTCGCGCCGTTCCAGAGGGTTAGATTACAGGAGCTGTAGCTCAATGGTCCCCTACAGCCAAAGTGGTAAAAGAGACATCCCCTTTTTGAGCCAAGCTCCTCCGCCTCTACCTTCCACTCAAAGTATTCGTTCCTGATACATCCCCAGTGGGTTAGGGAAGAGTAAAACTCCTTTGGTCTACCCCACTGGTCAAGTTCAGGAAGGAAGCCCTCCGCAAGGGCAAGCATGCTATGGGCTATCCACTGGGGGTGGGCCGGACAGCCAGATAGATTTATCACCGGCAGACCCTTCCTGCTCCTGAAACCTTCACCGAGAAGCCCACCCCTTTCCTTGAACCTGTAAGAAAGACCACAGACACCCTCCTCTACAAGGGCGGGTATGTTTCCATAAACCGCACAGTTACCAACCGCCATAACAAAGCCAGCCCTTTGACAGAGCTTAAGGACCTGCTCATCATCAAACCTTACCGCACCCTCCACCACAAGAAGGTCTATCTCCCTGTCTCCATGAAGAACCCTCTCCACGGCTTCTTCCTGAGCTTCTAAGGATAGAGAAGGATGGTGTAGAAGCTCAACCTTCTGAAAAAGGGTAGATAAACCATCGTAATTAAGGAAGGAATGGGTGTTTCCACAGCAGGTAAGCTTCTGTAGCCAGAATACTTTCATACCAGACTTTTCTTGTAGGTCTTCATCTTTAACCTTATGTATTCTAACCAGTCTTCCAGACCTTCCCCTGTTTTCAGAGAGAGCTTTATGACATCTATGGAGGGGTTTACCCTCCTTGCGGACCTCGCCACCCTTTCTAAGCTGAAGTCTGTATAGGGCAGAAGGTCCAACTTTGTTATAACCATGAGGTGAGCCTTTCTGAACATTACAGGATACTTTTCTGGCTTGTCGTCACCCTCCACCACCGAGAGCAAAACCACGTTCATGTGAGCACCCACATCGTAGCTTGCAGGGCAGACAAGGTTTCCCACGTTTTCTATGAAAACCAGGTCCAGCTCCTGAAGGGGTAAATGGTGAATTCCATGGTGCACCATGAAGGCATCTAAATGACAGGCGGAGCCTGTGCTTATCTGCACCGCAGGTGCCCCCTTCGCCTTTATCCTCTGGGCGTCTCTGTCCGTCTCCAGGTCTCCCTCGATGACCCCAATTCTAAGTTCCCTGAGAGACTCTACCGTCCTTTCTAAAAGTGTGGTCTTTCCTGCCCCCGGCGAGGACATGAGATTTATGGCAAACACTCCATGCTCCTCAAAATGTTCTCTGTTCTCTTCCGCCTGAAGGTCGTTTTTTTCCAGAACCTTTTTAAAGAGCTGGACCTCTTCCCTCTGGATATTTTCCTGCTTTATGGAACATCCACATTCCTGACACATGGAAGCCTCCTTGATGAACGCTCGTTCATTAAATATAGACCCCTTTCTCTCTCCGTCAAGTGTGTAGCCAGCTCTATATTTAAGTCGTATGGAACTTAGAGAAAGCCTTTCTATGGACAGGAGATGTGTTGTCAAGGTGCTGGGTGCGGTTCAGGGTGTGGGCTTTAGACCCTTTGTTTACAGACTTGCAAGAGAACTACATCTTAGGGGTTTTGTGATAAACGACAGCAAGGGTGTCCACATAGAGGTGGAAGGTTTAAAGGAAGAGCTTGAGAATTTCCTGCTGAGGTTAAGCACAGAAAAACCACCCCTTGCAAGGATACACTCGCTGGAGTTTACCTTTCTTGAGCCTGCAGGCTACGAAGATTTTGAGATAAGAGAAAGTTCAGAAGCAGGCTTAAAGGAGGTCTTTATCCTTCCTGACATGTCCACCTGTGAAGACTGCCTCAGAGAGCTCTTTGACCCCTCTGACAGGAGGTATATGTATCCCTTCATAAACTGCACCAACTGCGGACCAAGGTTCAGCATAATAGAGAGCCTTCCCTACGACAGACCCAACACCACCATGAAGCTCTTCAGCATGTGTCCCGAGTGTTTGCGAGAGTATCATAACCCCGCGGACAGGCGTTTTCACGCCCAACCCAACGCGTGCCCCAAATGCGGACCCTGGCTGAGCCTTTTCAACCGGAATGGTGAAGCTCTTGCACATAGGCAAAAAGCCCTTGAGATGGCTTGGGAATTCCTGAGAGAAGGTAAGGTGCTGGCAGTGAAGGGTCTTGGTGGTTTTCATCTCATGTGTGACGCAACAAGGGAAGAGTCAGTGAGCCTTTTGAGAGAGAGGAAAAGGAGAAGGGAAAAGCCCTTTGCGGTTATGTTTAAGGATGTGGAACAGCTCCTTGATTATACCGCTCCTTCTGAGCTTGAGCTTGCCCTTCTGACAGCTCCGGAGAGACCGGTAGTCCTCGTCAGAGGCACAGGGGGGTTAGCCCCCTCCGTGGCACCAGAGCTCAAAAGGATCGGTGCCTTCCTCCCCTACTCACCCCTCCACCATCTACTTCTCAAAAACCTTGATTTTCCCCTGGTGGCTACATCAGGAAATCTTTCAGAGGAACCCATTGTAAAGGATAACGAGGAAGCCCTTCAGAATTTATCTTACCTGTCTGACTATATTCTTCTCCACAACAGAGGCATAAAAAGAAGGTGCGACGACTCGGTGGTAAAGGTGGTGGGTGGTCTACCTCTCCCCGTAAGGAGGTCAAGAGGCTACGCACCTATGCCCCTAACCCTGCCCTTCAGGCTCAAGAGAAGGGTTCTGGCAGTGGGGGGCATGCTTAAGAATACTTTTGCCCTTGGCTTTGAGGACAGGGTTATACTGAGCCAGCATGTGGGGGATGTGGAAAATTTCCAGACCCTAAGGGCTTTTGAGGAGATGGTCTATGACCTTATGGGGCTTTACAGCTTTGAGCCGGATGTGGTGGTCTGCGATATGCATCCAAGGTATGAAACCACGAGGTGGGCTGAGGTCTATGGTGAAAGTAAGGGCGTGCCTCTCATAAAACTTCAGCACCACTTCGCCCACATACTCTCCTGTATGGCGGAGAGGGGTCTTGAGGGCGAGGTTCTTGGTATAGCCTGGGATGGAACGGGCTACGGAGAAGATGGAATTCTATGGGGTGGTGAGTTTCTGGAAGTAAGTTACAAAGGCTACAGAAGGCTTTTCCACTTTATGCCCTTCAGGCTTATAGGGGGTGAGAAGGCGGTCAAAGAGCCGGCAAGGGTTGCCCTTTCAGTGCTCTTTGAGATTCTTGGGGAAGAGGCTCTTAAGAAGAACCTTCCGCCGGTAAAGGAATTTGGAGAAAGGGAGCTGAAAAACCTTTATCTGGCATGGAAAAAGGGTATAAACTCACCCTACAGCACTTCCGCAGGAAGGCTATTAGATGCCCTTGCTTCTATTTTAGATGTGAAACACAGGGTCAGCTACGAGGGGCAGGCGAGCATGATACTGGAGGACCTTTTTGACCCTTATGTGGAAGGCTCTTACCCCTTTGAGATAGAAGGAGACACAGTAGACTGGAGACCCATCTTTCTGGCGGTGATGGAAGAAAAGGACAGGTCTGTTGCCCTATCAAGGTTTATAAACACCCTTGCGAGGCTCTGCCTTGAGGTAGCTCAAAGGTCAGGACTTGAAAGGGTCTGTCTGTCCGGAGGTGTGATGCAAAACGACCCTCTTGTGAGCAGGATAAGAGGACTTCTTGAGGCTGAAGGTTTTAAGGTCTTTACCCATCAGAGGGTGCCTGCCAATGACGGAGGGCTGAGCCTTGGTCAGGCGGTTTACGGAGGCTTGAAGGAGCTTTAGAGCTATTGCAGGCGGGCACACTTTTTCTGCTGTTCAGATTTACCTAATCTTACTCAGAATTTCTTCCATCCTGCCCCTCAACCTTGATATTGCCTCTTCCACATCCTCTCTCTGAGCCTTTGCCAGAGGAGGAAAATAGCAGACCTCTAAGGTTTCCAGAAGGGGCTTATCCTCTCTGTCGTAGAAGACACCTATCCACACTCCGCTTATGCCTGTCTCTCTCCACTCCACCCTCTGGGTGTTTGTTTCCATTCTTATCTTTACCTGCCCATTTCCCAGTATGTCAAGGAGCACCTCTCTGTCTTCCTCCGAGAGAGGCAGTTTGTTTATGTATATTATGTGTTCCTCTCCTTTCTCGTAGAGGTCTTTCAGAGCCTGGAGGAGTTCACTTAGCAGTGCAGGTGCATTCATAAGCATGAGAGAGCTCCCAGATATTCATTCCAAGTCTTTATACCTTCAAGAACTCTTACCTCTCTACCTCCGGAGAAAAGCACAAGAGAAGGAAGGCGGTATCTTTTGAGGATTTCAGGGTTTTCCTCTGCGTTAATCCTGTAAAAGTCAAGGGTAAAGAACTTCTCCAGCTCAGGAACCACGATATCCGTATCGAATATCTCCTTTATCGTGTTTTTCCTTTCCTCAGACCTAACATACAGCACAAAGGTCTTCCCAAGACTATAAGTTCTTCAAGCTCTTGCAGGCTCAAGCTTTTCATAACTTACACCCCAGGCTTAAGCTGTTTTAGGACCTCATCCAAGAGTATGGGAAGCTTCCCCTGACAGTGGTCAGAGAGCTCTAAAGATATATCAAGGCTTTCTGGCTCCATGCCTATAAGAACCATCTCCGGAGGTTTCCTACCTGTTATCTCCGCAATACCAAGCACTTCCTGAATACCCAGCTCATGAGCTGAAACCTTTTTTCTAAAGTAAGTCTTTACCTCCTCACCTTCGAACTTGTAAAGAGTACCAGGCAAGCCACCAAGCACCGCATCCACTATAAGAAGCCTGTCAAAACCTTCTATGAAGTAAAAGAGGTCATCCCCAACACATCCCACCATCCATGATTCACATGTGGTGGGAATGTGTAGTTTTTTCTCAGCTCTTCCACAGCTCTCACACCCAGTCCTTCATCTGAGAGGAGTATGTTTCCTACACCGAGAACCAAAATTTTCAAGCTACATCCTCCACATCCGCGGGTGTTTCTTTAAAGTTTT
>JBCNVH010000133.1:0-3986 GCA_039630295.1 Aquificaceae bacterium
TACCCTTTTCTTCCTCCTGAAGGATGGTGGCGGAGCTTCCCTCCACTTCCTGGAGCTCTGCAGGAACTTCCATAGGAGCTTCTCTGATTAACTGAGGGCTTTTTCAACCACCTTACTAAGCTCAGATTCTCTGGCAAAGGCGTATTTCTACTTCAGGGTCTATCCTGGTATGGTAAAGAGTTAGGTCATCAGCAGGATGTAGGGCTTTTCCTGAGGACAGCTTCCTTTGACATGTCCATAAGGGTTTTACGGGCAAGCATACCCAGTATAGTGTCGAATATTATGATGTCCGCTTCCTTTGCTTTATCCCCAACCTCTTTCATGTTCTTAACTTCCAGTATTTCTCCTTCTCCAGAAAGCACCTCCTTCAGCTTACCTATGAGGTTGCTGTCAAAGGAAACTATCAGAACCTTTCTGCGTGGCAAGCTCTCCGGTGTTTCCTCTACAGGTTCAGGCACTTCCTCCGCCTGAGGTATAAAGGGAGGGCTCTCCTGCGTCCCCGTCTCGAAGAAGATTCTTTCAAGGTCAAAGCCCTCTTCCTGAGTTTGTGGTATTTCCTGAAGTGGTAGGGTTTTTTCCAGTTGAAGGGGGAGCTCCTCCAGGTCTCCAAGGAGGGCTTCCATTATCCTGTTTATCGCCTCATCTCTTGCAAGCTTGACTTTCTTCGGCGGTATTATGTTGTTCATATCTACAGGGAATATGTCATCCACAAGGATTATATACTTGGCATCTTTGAACTTATGGCGGCACATGTTGTTTATGTCCTCCTCCGATAGGGAACCTGCCACCGCATCGTATATCACCACATCTATGAAGGAGGAAACGGTATTAATGGCTTCTTCTCCGTTTTTTACATCCACCACATTGTGCTCTTTAAGAACCTCTCTGAGACCGCTTACGAGGTTTTTGTCAAAAGAAACGATAAGCACGTTCATTCCTTACCCTCCATCCTCTTAATTATATCCTCTATTATACCTTTAGCCTCTTCCAGGCTCTCCCTTGGTATAACACCCCCAAGGGCTAGCGCGGTTCTAACTGCCTTTAGCTTCACAAGCAGGTCTTCCTCTCGCAAGCTGACCTTCCGCTCTGGAAGGGTGGATGACTTTTGCCCTTTCAACAGCACCAGGAGGGCAGTGAGGAAAAGGAAAAGACCGGATATGGATATACCTAAGGTAAAGGGTTTTTCCAGAAGGGTGTTGAGGTATTCACTCAAGCTTACACTCTTCGTGTATACGGATACCTGACCCTGACTGGCGGACAGGTAATTCTCCGCGCCCGGGAGAGAGGGGCTTTTCAATGTGGTTATAGCCTTGCCTTCCTCACTTTTTGTCAAAAAGAGGTTCTCTTCCGGATAGGGTATTTTTACTATACCTTCTGCTGAGGTTGCGCCTGCGAGGAAGTTAGCCAAATTCTGGTTTATCCTTGAGAGCTTTCCGTTTGCGTATATTTCAAAGGCTGTCCACTGACCTGCAAAGAAGAGCAGAGCTCCAATCAGCAGGAGAAAGAAACCTATATACCTGAGCATTTCAACCTCCTACCGTCAGGTTTTCTACAAGGAGAGAGGGAGAACCCACATTACCGTAAAACTTAAGGTCATTACCTACTTCCACAATAGAGCTCCACAGCTGTCTTATGTTGCCACCTATAACCACACCCCTAACACCCTTTTCTCTTCTGCCCTTCCGGTATATTATACCAGAGGCACCAAGAGAAAAGTCTCCGGATATGGGGTCTACCGTGTGCAGACCCATAAGGTCCGTTATGAGAAGAACTTCTCTCTCCTGGAGCAGGTCTTCAAGACTGAGCTCTCCTGGCTCTATGTAGAGGTTCGTTATGCCGGAGATGGGCAGGCTTTTGAAGCTATCTCTCAGAGAATTACCTGTAGGTTTGCTCCCGGACTTCACTGCGGTATAGGTGCTGTGGAGAAAACCTACAAACCTGCCTTTTTCCACCAATGCCTTTCTATCTGTAGGATAACCCTCCGCATCAACTGGCAAACTGAGAAAACCTCCTTCCCTCTTTCCATCATCCACAAGAGTGAGCTTCTCCGAGAAGACCCTTTCTCCCTCCCTATCCTTCAGGAAGGTTTTACCCTTCACAAGGCTGTCTCCAAGGAAGATGGGGCTGAAAGCCTCTAATATCATGGCAGAAGCATCTCTGTATAAGACCACTGGCATCCTTCTCGTTTCAAAGGTGGAGGGTTTAAGGGTGGCAGTTGCCTTGAAAACCGCATCCTCAACCATACTTCGCAGGGGCAGCTCCTCAAGGCTTCTTGAGCCTGTGAACTCGTAAGATATAGACTGGTCTCCTTCCTCCTCTGCAAGCACCGCTATCAGAGAGTTATACCAGGTGCTTCTGTAAAGATAAAAGAGCCCACAGGAGTTAAAGCACTGGACCTCCATCTCCGTCTCTTTAAGACTGACCTTTCTTACCCCCCTCACCCTGCGGTCCAGGCTCTTCGCCAGCCTTTCCATACCCAGGACCAACTCTATCTTCTCCTCAAGGGGTCTCTCCCTGCCCATCCGGTCGTAATAAGTCCTCAACTCCCCCCAGTTTTCACAGCTCCCCAGAAGGAAGCCCTCATCCTCCGGCGTCATACCGCATATCTCCATGGCGGTCTTTACACACTCTTTAACCGATGCCTCGCGAAGGTCCGTGGTGTAGGAAAAGCCCATTTTTCTGTCCTTAAAGACCCTTATGCCCAGACCCGCATCTTCAGACCTTATGAGGTTCTCCAGGCTCTCTTCAGAGCTCTCTATGATGGTCTTATGTCTTTTTTCCACATAGACTTCATATTCGTAACCCGCACCGATGCTCTCTTCCACCCACTCCTTTAACCTCTCCATGCTCAAAATTTTAAGAGAAAAAGGTAAAGGGGCGCGGTGAAGAGAAGCGAATCAAACCTGTCGGTAAAGCCTCCATGTTCTCCAAGCACTCCGGAGAAGTCCTTTATACCTACCTGTCTCTTTATAAAACTCTTGAAAAGGTCACCAAGAACCGCACCAGCTACCAGAAGGGGTGACCAGAGAAGACCCTTCGGTCCATGCAGGAGTAAAAGAGCAAAAGAACCAGCCAGAGAACCACCCAGAAGCCCTTCCCAGGTTTTCCTGGGGGAAAGTCTGGGTGCCATCCACCTTTTACCAAACTTTTTGCCACAGTAGTAGGAAAACACATCCACAGCCCATACGAAGAGCAGGAGTTTAAGAAGCGCATAATTCCCCATGCCCTTTAACTGGAGCAGGAAAAGAAGGAGAAAGCCCCCATACAAAGATACAAGCAGAGCTTTTAGGAAATCCTCCATGGACCAAGCTTTCCACCCCACATAGAGAGAAAGAAGAAGCAGAGAGATAAAGCCAAGCTCGGAGGCAATGGAGGCAGAGAGAAAAGTCAGGGGTGCGATGTAGAAGGCTCTGAGCTCCAACGCCCTTGAAAGCTCAAGACCCACAAGAAGAGAAAGGGTAAGGACAGCAAGATAAAAGAAGGGATAAGGTGAGAGGCTTACAAGGAGGGTTACAGAACCTATCAAAAGTCCTGCCAGCTCTCTACCTCTAAAGGACCGCACCGAACTTCCTTTCTCTTCTTGAAAAGTCTTCAAGAGCCTTCAGGAGTTCTGCCCTGTGGAAGTCTGGCCAGTAGGTTTCGCTAAAGTAGAGTTCTGTATAGGCTAAATGCCAGAGGAGAAAGTTGGATATCCTCTTTTCTCCTCCCGTCCGGATAAGAAGGTCTGGGTCCGGTGCACCGCCCAGGTCGGAGAAGAGCCTGAAGTTTTTTTCGTCAAGTTTCACACCCTCTCTGAGGATTTTATTGACCGTTCTTATTATCTCGTCCCTGCCTCCGTAGTCTACCGCAAGAAACACATGAAGCTTTTCCCCCCGAGGCTTTAACCCTTCTACTTTTTCCATTTCCTTCAGAAGGCTTGAGGGTATCCTGTCGCGTCGACCTATAAAGGAAACACGGATGCCCCTTCTAATTAGTTTCTCCTGGTT
>JBCNVH010000134.1:0-4083 GCA_039630295.1 Aquificaceae bacterium
CCTTGCCATGCAAAACCGCTACTTTCAAAACTCCATCCTTTTCTAAAAGACCCTGAATGTAGCTTCCCCAGAAGCCTCTTTGGGTTTTTTTTCTGAGCTTTTCCTCCAAAAGCGAAAGTGTTTTATTTCCAGAAGCTCCAGACTCGTTTAACACCTTCATACTCTTTACCCTTATCTTGGCGTATATCCCTCCTCCTTGCATGTATGTGCCGTAAGTGAGAAAGCCATCCACTTCAACTTCAGTTCCCTCAGGGATTTCTCCATCCACATCCAGTAGGTCTACCTTTGCCTCTCCGTCAGTAAGCCTGTAGTAGTTGCCGTCAAGCAGAATTGTGCCTCTTACCTTTACGGGATTTCTAGGGAAAGCACTGGAGACCATGTCCATTATGTCTTTGGGGTTCATGTAAGTCATACCTTTATTCTATCTAAACTCCCAGAAAAAGCTCTCCTTCTCTTTCAGTCTCCTCTGGAGTTCCTGAATAAGCTCCTTTTTCCCATAAATCTTTTTAGCTAAAGTTTTGCATGGATTGAGTCCGATTCTATCAACCTTATCCCTTGAACCCCTCTAACTCCATGATTGACAGAGTCTCTGTGAAGGTATAGCCTTATTGAGACTTTCTCAGGATGGCTTTTTTCAAACCTTTGATAGTCAAGCACTTTGTGAATGTTTGGCAATAGTCGCTAAACCTCTGCAAAACTTCAATAAAGGGGGGCTCATAATATGCAAAACTTTAGTAAAATCTATGACGGAGAAGTTCTGTGAGTATATTACAGCTAAAGGGTATTAAAAAATCTGTGGGTCAGGAACAGATACTTAAGGGTATAGACCTCAGCGTCCAAAGGGGCGAGTTTGTGGCTATAATAGGCGCCAGCGGTTCAGGCAAAAGTTCTCTCCTATACATAATGGGTCTTTTAGACAGGCCCACCGAGGGTGAGGTTTTTTTTGAAGGCGAGAGGGTGGACTTCTCGGAAGAAAGAAGGCTCTCGGAGCTCAGAAACAAAAAAATAGGCTTTGTCTTTCAGTTTCACTATTTGCTTCCTGAGTTTACCCTTTTGGAAAATGTGATGCTACCAGCCATAAAGCTGGGCATGAGAGGAGAAGAAGCGAGGGAGAGGGCTCATGAGCTTTTGAGCTCTCTGGGGCTTGGAGGAAAGGAGAAGAGAAGAATTTATCAGATATCGGGCGGTGAGATGCAAAGGGTTGCAATAGCAAGAGCTCTTATAAACAGCCCCTCTGCCATACTTGCAGACGAGCCTACGGGAAACCTTGACAGTAAAAACAGTCAGAAGGTTATGGAGATATTCAAGGAGATAAACGCCGGAGGAACAACCGTCGTCATGGTAACCCACGAGCTGGAGCTGGCGGAGCAGGCCCATAGGTTGGTGGAAATCAGGGACGGCACAGTTCTCTCAGACAGAACTATTCAAAAAGCCTGACCGCATCCTCCAGAACCTTCTGAAGCTCCTCCTCTGTGGGCATCTCTCCGTATACTCTTATAAGGGGTTCTGTGCCCGAGGCTCTGAAAAGCACCCAGCCATCACCTTCAAAAACAAGCTTGAGACCGTCAATAGTTATGGCTTTTAAAACCTTTAAACCACCAAGCCTCTCCGGTGGGTTTTTCGTGAGCTCTCTGAGCCTCTGTTTTTTCTCCTCTTCCGCATGGAAGTCCACCCTTTTGAAGTAAGCCCTCCCGTATTCTCTGAACAGTTCCTCTATGACCTCGGAGAGAGGTTTGTCTTTAAGGAGGAGGAGCTCCAGTATGTTGAGCCCGGTAAAGAGACCATCCCTCTCGGGTAAAAAGTCCACTATGCCGTAGCCACCGCTTTCCTCACCACCGAAAATAACCTTCTCTTTCAGGATTATTTCGTTTATGTTTTTAAAACCCACCGCCACCTCTCTCAACTCCACACCCTCCGCCCTGCATATCCTGTCCGCCAGGTATGTGGTGGAAACCGTTTTTACCACGAGCCCATTCTTCCTGCCCCTGTTCTTGATAAGATGATATAGGAGCAGGACATAGATGAGCTGGGCATTTACGAAGTTGCCCTTTTCGTCCACCAGGGCAATCCTGTCGCCGTCACCGTCATTAGCCACACCCAGGTCCGCACCCAGGGCCTTAACCTTCAGCACAAGGGGCTCAAGATGCCTTTCCACCGGCTCAGGTGCATGACCGCCAAAAAGGGGGTCTCTGAAGCTCCTTATGCTGTGTATGTTAGTTCTGGTTCCTGAAAGCACATGAGAGTAAGTCCCCAGAGCTGAACCATACATGGCATCGTGAACCAGATGGAGCTCCTTCTGCATGAAGAGTTCCATACTTATTCTACCCTTCACCTCTCTCATGTATTCACCCCACAGGTTCACATACTCAGGCTGAAACTTCTCCGGCTTTATGTCCTTTACCCTCGAGAGCTCTTCCTCCACCTGGGCTATGAACTCGGGTGTGGCAGAACCTCCAAAGGAGTCCTTTATCTTGTAGCCGTTATACTCTGGAGGATTGTGAGAGGCGGTTATCATCACACCGTTTTCAAAACCCATGTATTTGACCCCAAAGGAAACCATAGGCGTGGTGCAGGCTTTGTTGACAAGGTAGGCATCGAACCCCAGCGTTCTGAAAACTCTGTAAACCTCAAGGGCAAAGTGCTCGGACATGAAACGGTTGTCGTAGCCCACCACCACTTTTCTCTTGCCCTGCCTTTCCAGAACCTTTGCATGAGCCTGTGCCACTTTACGGACATTTTCAAAGGTAAAGCTTTCTCCTATTATTGCCCTCCATCCGTCAGTGCCGAACTTTATCATGGCTTACCTCCCTGAGGTATGTTTATTATGGGTGTCATTCTCATATCGTAAGGCAGTAGTATTATGGTGTTGTTCTGACTTCTTGCGTATTCCTGAATGTTTTCTATGAACTTCCACATGAGGTATTCCTTTGTAAGCGAACCTGCTATTATTTTGTTTGCCTCCGATATGCCCTGAGCTTCCACCCTTTTTCTCTCCGCCTCCAGCTTTTCCCTCTCCAGTAGAAACTGCATCCTCTGGGCTTCCTCGTAAGCCCTCCTTTTTTCTTCTATAGCCTTTACCACGCTCTCCGGAAGCCTTATGTCTCTTATGAGCACATCCTCAAGGAGTAAATACCTGCGGGCGAGCTGTTGACGCACCTCACCCCTTATCCTTTCCTGAAGTTTCTGTCTTTCCTGATAGACAACAGAACTCTCCATCTCCGCTATGGCATCCCTCACCGCAGTTCTGACTATCTGCTTTATTATCTTTTCCTCGTAATCGGGACCGTATTCTCTTATCAGCTCAGGTGCCTTCCTGGCATCAACCCTGTAAAGCACTCCCACATCCAGCGTTACGGGTAGTCCATCCTTTGAGAGGGAGCTTATGGGGCTCTGTTTTTCTCTGGTGAATTCCACCGCACGGGTCCTTACCTCCACCCTTTCCACTGTTTGTATAAAGGGTATCCTCAGGTGTAAACCCTCCGCCAGAGGGGTGGGGTCTATCTTGCCCAGAGTCCTCTTTATACCCACAAAGCCGGAGGGTATGATGACTAAAGGGTTTGCTAAAAGCACGGTCAGAAGCAGAAAAAATACAGCAAAACCGAACAGACCAAGACCCGGAAAGTGGAAAGGGGGCTGTGGACTTTTCATTTCTCTCCTCTGGAGAACTATTATAATAAAGTCGCTTATGCTACCGCAGGAAGTGCTCAAAGAAGCCCTGAAAAGAGGAAAACTGAAGAGCGAAAACTTTCAGGGGTTTGAATACCTGCGTTTCACCGATGACTTTAAGGACATTCCCAGGGGCACGGTGCTTTTTAAGGATACGGTTATATGGGGCTACCCTCACATAGGTAGGATATTCCAGCTCTCCACCGGCATAAGAGAGCAGTTCTCCGGACCTTTCTGGGTTGAGGAAAAGGTGGATGGTTACAACGCAAGGGTATTCTACCATGAGGGAAGCTTATACGCCCTCACCAGAGGAGGATACGTCTGCGCCTTCACCACCGACAGGGCACCAGACTTTTTAAACTTGGAGATTTTTGAAAAGCACCCCCATCTGGTCCTCTGTCTGGAAGTAGCAGGACC
>JBCNVH010000135.1:0-12048 GCA_039630295.1 Aquificaceae bacterium
CGCAAGCTTGCAAGAAAATACCACCCGGACTTTAACAAGGAGCCAGAGGCTCAGGGAAGGTTCAAGGAAATAAACGAAGCCTATCAGGTCCTTTCAGACCCCTAAAGAGAGCTCTACGACCAGTATGGGCATTGCCTTCACTACCCAGGTTCCTCTGGAGGGGTTCATCAGGAAGCAACCATCAGAACGTGGACCTCTTTGAGGAGATTTTCAGGGCTTTGGCTTTGAAGACATCTTTGAAAGGGCAACCAGAGGAGGAGAAGGAAAAGGAGACCCCTCAGGGGAAGACATACACCAAACGGTGGAGCTCAGCCTTGAGGAAGCCTACAGGGGCACGGTGGTTACCCTTCCCGTGATTAGAGAGGTGGTCTGCGATACCTGCGGCGGTAGGGGTTACGACATTACCAAGGGGGAAAGGGTTTGTCCCACCTGTGGTGGAAAGGGTGAGGTGGTTCAAAGGCAGTTTTTCATGACCATAGCCCAGACCTGTCCTACCTGCGGTGGTGAGGGATTTATAAGAGAACCCTGCCAGAGGTGCAGGGGTAAGGGGGTGGTGAGCCAGAAGGAGGAAGTAAAGGTAAGAGTGCCAAGGGGTGTGGATACGGGCACCAGAATCCTGGCAGAGGGCAAAGGTCATGCGGGCGCCTTTGGTGGTCCCTACGGTGACCTCATAATAACTGTAAAGGTAAAACCCCATGCGGTCTTTGAAAGGAGGGGTAACAACCTCTATGTGGATGTGAACCTGAAGCTCACCGAGGCAGTTCTTGGCACTGAGGTAGAGGTGCCTACCCTTGAAGGTGAGAGGCTAAGGGTGAGAATACCTCCGGGTCTGAGAGAAGGGGACACTGTAAGGGTGGAGGGTCAGGGTATGCCAAAGCTGAGGTCTGAGGAAAGAGGAGACCTTTTCGTAAGGGTTCACATAGAGGTGCCGAAGCTGGGTTTTATGGACAAACTTTTCGGCGAGGGAAAGAGGATAAGGCAGTTGCTTGAAGAGCTCGACAGGCTCCTTCCCGAGCCGGAGCGTATAAGGGAGAGACATCTATGAAGAGAGAGAAGGCAAAACTCTACACCATAGGCGTGGTGGCAAGCATGTTCGACATACATCCTCAAACCCTTAGACTTTACGAGAAGGAAGGTCTTATAAAACCCATCAGAAGCAGAGGCAGAACAAGATACTACACGGAGGAAGACATAGAAAGGCTGGAGTTCATACTAACCCTCAGCAGAGAGCTGGGTGTAAACCTTGCGGGCATAGATATCATACTTCGCATGAAGGAACAGATGGAAGAGCTGGAATTACAGTTTCAGAAGTTGGTGGAGTTCATACAGAGGGAGGTGTCCGAGGCTTACCAGAGGGACGAGAGTATAAAGTCCATCGTGTTGACGGAGAGGAAAGACCTTTTCAAGGTTTTGAAAAATCGTTAAAATAAGCTCATGGAGATAAGGGAGACGGACCTGCCGGGTATAGGCAAGAAGTATTCCATGAGCCTGAAAGAGGGGCGTGACCTGGTGCTTGTCATCTACAACACGGGCAGGAGGGAGTTATACCTGATGGAAGAGGAGGAAACCGCCTGCGTCTTTGACCTTACGGAGGAAGAGGCAAAGGAACTGGGTTTTCTGCTGGCAGGAGCTCTCTATCAGCCTGTAAAGTCGGAGAAGATGGAGCTCATACTCAGAGAGGTAGTGATGGAATGGGTCAGGATAGAGATAGGCTCTAACTTCGTAAACAAAACCATAGCGGAGCTCCAGATAAGGAGGACAACCGGCGTCTCCGTGATAGCTATAGACAGAAAGGGTAAGATAATACCCAGTCCGGACCCATACAGGGAAAGGATAGAGCTGGGAGATACGCTCATAGTGGTGGGGACACGCCAGCAGATCGGTCACTTTTTAGAGCTTTGCGGAAGGTGTAGCACCTGATACGCAGGAATTTATACTGGCGGGTGGCGTTTCCTACTTCTTTTTGTATCTGCCTTTTTCCTCTCAAGGCTAAGGGTGCCCTACATACTGTCCTTTATGCTTGCAGGACTTTTGAGCAAGTCCTTCTTACCCCAGAAGGTGGGGGAGGTCCTTCTCATATTTGAGTATTCTGCTGTGGTGCTTCTCTTTTTCTTTATAGGTCTTGAGTATTCCTTTGAAAGGCTCTCAAACATGAGAAAGGTTCTAAAGCCGGGCTTTCTGGACCTCCTTCTTAACTTTTTCCCTGCCTTCGGGCTTTCCTACCTCTTTACGAGAGATTTTATCCTCTCTCTCCTGCTGGGGGCGGTGCTCTATCCCAGTAGCACTGCCATAACCGCCAAGCTCTTCATGGACTACAGAAGGCTTGTAAATCCGGAGGCGGAGCTCCTCATAGGTATACTCATCTTTGAGGACCTAGTGAGCATACTTCTTCTCTCTTTGCTGACAGGGTTCACTCTGGGGGGTGGTCCTGACCCTCTGGGTTTTCTTAGAGGTTTTCTGGCTATAGCTCTCCTCTTTTCTCTCTTTTACCTTCTCAGAGGACCCTCTCAGAAGTTTTTCGCCTACCTTGACAGAGGGGTGGAAGAAGGGCTCATCCCCTTTTTTGTGCTCGGCTTTCTTCTCTTTTCCTCCGGTATAAGTCTCAAGTTTGGTCTGTCAGACGCTCTCGTAGCCTTCATGTTAGGCGTTCTTGTGCCGGAGAAGAGCAGGATTTTTGAGACTATAGAGAAGTCTCTTTCCGAGCTGAAGGACCTGTCTGTGGGTGTTTTCTTCTTCATGTTCACCTTTCATTCCAAGCTTAGCCTGAACTTTGACCTCTGGCTTGTGCCTGTCCTTTTATTCTCTTCTCTATTTTTCAAGTTCCTTTCCACCTACTGGGGGTCCCTCCTCTATGGGTTTAGCAAAAGGGTAGCTATGAGGGCTTCTCTCTCCTTTCTCCAGAGGGGTGAGTTTTCCATTATATTTGCCAGCTTTTACGAGCCTGTCCAGTCCCTGACCTTTCTGCTGGTGTTTTTTACCGCCCTTATAGGTAGTCTTAGTTTTGTTGCAGCACCCCAAATCTCTCGGAGGCTTTTCCCGAAGAGAGAAGGAAGAGAGCCTCTTCCAGCTCCTCCCTCTTGACCTCCAGGTCCTCCTCCGGAAGAACCCATATGGGATGACCTATCCTGACCCTTGCCTTGGAAAAGGGTAAGGGTATGGTAAACCTGTCCCAGGTGTTGAACCTTATACACCAGTCAAAGTCCACATAGAGGGGGACTATGGGCACGCCCGTTTTCTGAGCCAGAAAGAGGGCTCCAACCTTTACCTTTCCCGGCAGGGACCCTTAGGTCCATCCACAGTTATGACCACCGTTTCTCCTTCCCTTATAAGCCTTGTGAGCCTCAAAAGCCCCACACTGCCACCCTTCTGCGGCTTTCCCTCCTCGCTGGAACCTCTCACAACCCCGTAGCCCAGGCTTTGCAGAAATCTCTCCGCAATGTCCCCATCTCTGAACCTGCTTACCAGGGCGTATATACCTCTGTCTATGCCCAGCATGGCAGCGCCAAAGGCATTACCATGAAGTAGGGCTATTATCTTCCCCCTGTAGAGCTCGTAATCCACCCTTCTTTCCCACCTTATGGTTTTCTGAAGTATCCTCAAGAAGAAGGCGATGAGGGGTGCCAGAAAAACAGAGAGACGATACCTCAGCCTTTTCATCGGGCTTCAAGCACCGGGTTTATGTGACTTTTTATCCACTTCTGGTCCAGCCAGTGGAGGGGATTGACTTCGTAACCCTGAACCAGAAGACCGAAGTGCAGGTGGTCTCCAAGGGCAAGCCCCGTAGCTCCCGTCCTTCCAATTATCTCTCCCTTCTTCACAAACTGACCCTCCTTCACCCCCACCTCCGAAAGGTGTCCGTAAAGGCTCATCAGACCCATACCATGGTCCAGTATGACCGTATTGCCATAAATGCCCAGCCATCCTGCATAGACCACCACACCGGAGTTGCCAGCTGGCACTGGCGCCCTTTCCAGAGATGCAAAATCAAAGCCCATATGCTTGCTTTCACTTACCTTCTGACCTTCATACATATAGTGCCTTTGGTCGCCGTAGCCTGCAAACACCTTACTGTTAGGTAGCTGGAGGAAAGCTCCTTCCCAGAGAACTCTTGGCTCGCTCTTTTTACCTATCTCTTCCAGCTTCTTCGCATCTCTGGCGCGCCAGAGCTCGTTCACCCTCCTGAAGGCTTCAAGAGGTGCAAGCCCTTTTCCCTCCTCGCCTAAAAGGGGATAGATGACCCTGTTTATGAAATTCTCCTCTATGTTTATGCGGTCCTCTCTAAACTTGACCTCTTTCAGTTTAAGAGGTAGGTTTTGAAAGGAGAGGTTGCCCGCCCTGTCCCTAACTTCCACTCTGATGTTCTGAGCTTCTACCAAATCCAGCCTCACCGGGAAAAGCCCAAAGTGATAGCCATCACCCACAGGGTAAAAGCCATACCTGTGCTCTCCTTGCACCAGCATAACCCGGGCTTCTTCTTCTACCTTCACCTTCAGAGCAAAGGTGCCACCGGGGGAAAGGGTAGGGGTATAAGCTATAAGGCTGAACCTTGGCGGAATTGTATCCACGAGAGCTCTTAAAGAGTAGGTTCTCTTCTGAAGGACACCTGAGGACAACTCCAGGGTTAAACTTACTTCTCCCTCTTTAAATCCTGCCTCTTTAGCCTTCAGAGTAAAGGATACTTCCTTCGAAGGTTCAGAAAGCCGGGCACTGTATATCTCTCTCCTTTTTCCTCCCTGCTCCGCATATAGCCTTATCTCCTTTACGGGTCGGTTTAGCTGGAGGACATATTTCTTCTCAAGGGGTATAAGAGATAAAGTTTGGAGGCTCTCCTCTGAGAGCTGAGGTCTTCCGCCCACATAGAGAAAAAGGGTGTAGAACATGATAAAAAGGAGGGAAAGGATTGCCAACCTTCTTATAAGCCTTATAAAACTTAGCCTTTTCTCCTTCCTTTTCTCAATTCCGTAGCGGTATCTCATTTCCTGACCACCAGAGCATACCAGCCCTCTAAGCTCTTAATTTTAGCAGGCTTGCGACCCAGGAGCTCTAAAAAATGCTCAAGTTCTCTCTTTCCATAGATGCCGGAGAAGATGGCTACTCTTTTAAAGAGCCTCTCAAGGTGGTGGAGCTCTTCTCTGAATATCTCCAGTTCAAGGTTTGCCAGTAGAAGGTCAAAGCTCTCACTTATGTCCCCAGGCTTAGCTTGCAGGCACTCAACTTGCAGGCAGTTTTCCCTGCTGTTGTGCCTGCACTCTTCCACCGCCTGAGGGTCCAGGTCTATGGCAACCACCCTTTCAGCTCCCAGCCTTTTGCCCGCCATAGCCAGAACGCCCGTTCCTGTGCCCACATCAAGCAAAGACCAGCCTTTCTCCATAAAGTCCTGAAGCAGGTAGAGGCATAGTCTTGTGGTGGCATGAAGACCTGTGCCAAAGGCTACACCCTGCCTGACCACCACCGGCTTAATCCATTCAGGGAGCACCATAAGATTTTTGACCCTTATCGGTCTGAAAGCCTTCTCGGGAGGCAGGACCTCCACTTTAAGGACCTGAAGGGGTTCAAGACCTTCAAGGGGTTCGTAGAGGGCAAACTCCACAAAGGACTCTCCCTCTGACAGGACTTCCAAAGCCTTTTCATGCTCTGCAAGAAGCAGGTAGAACTCCTCCGGGGGTAGTTTGTATACATACTTCCTGTAATCCATTCGTTCTATACTATATAACACATGATAAGGATAGGCATTACCATAGGAGATCCTGCGGGTGTAGGACCGGAGTTAATCCTACGTCTGTCAAAACACTTTGACCCTACCAAGGCTTACATCCTGTATGGGGAGAAGAAGATACTGGAAGCGGTTCAGAGAGAGATGGGGCTGTATATTGAGATGGTGGATGTGCACAGGGTTGAAGAGGTAAAGGAGCCAGGGGTCTACATAGCGGACCTGAACATCTGCGAAACAGAAAGACCCATGCCTTCACTGACCTCCGGCAAGGTGGCGGTAGCCTATCTGGGAAGGGCTGTGGTGGATGCGGTCTACGGGCGGGTTCAGGGACTTCTCACCATGCCCATAAACAAGTTCTGGGCAAGACTTGCGGGCTTTTCCTACGAGGGTCAGACCGAGTTTCTGGCTCAGGCTTGCAACACAAAGGATTATGCCATGCTCATGTATTCTGAGAGCATAAAGGTAGTCCCCTTTACCACCCACATACCCCTTAGAGAGGTTCCAGAAAGGATAAGGGCAGGGGAGATAGTCAAAAGGGTTAAGTTTATAAGGGAGGAGTTCAAAAGGCTCTTCCGTATAGAACCGACAGTGGGCATCCTCGGGCTTAACCCCCACGCAGGCGATAGGGGTGCCATAGGTGAGGAGGATATGAGGGAGATAGCCCCTGCGGTGGAAATTCTGAAGGCGGAAGGCTACAGGGTTGAGGATTTTTATCTCCTGACAGCGCTTTCCTGAACATAAATTATGACCTTTATATCTGTATGTATCACGACAGGCTCTCATACCCTTTAAATTACTCGCCTTCAAAGAAGGTGTAAACCTTACCCTCGGTCTGCCCTTTGTCAGAACCTCTCCTGACCATGGCGTTGCTTACGATATAGCCTGGAAGGGTATAGCGGACGAAACACCATCTCTGAGAGCTCTAAAACTCTGCGAGGAGCTCATTGAAAGGGTATGTCAATAAGAAAGAGGATATACCTAAGCCTGCTTACCTCCGCCTTGCTTACCCTTCTCCTTTCCTTTCTCCTAATTTATTACATTTCCTCTCAGCTCCTTGAAAGCAGGGTAAAAGAAACTTACAATCTCATTTACAGCAACTACAGGCAAATCCTTGACAGAGAAGAGAAAAACCTGCGCCTGCTGTCCAGAGAGGTCACCCTTCATGGAATTTACTATCAAAAAAAGCTGAAGGATGATGTATGCAATGAAAGACCCCATTACAGAGTATTATCTGCAGGACCTTACTATGGCATAGACAAAATATATCCAGAGGGGTGTTACTTTGCGGGCGTAAATCTGGAGGAGCTTCTTAAGTTTACTACTAACCTTATGGGTGTGGACTGGGTGGTTTATTATGAAAGAGCCCACATAGGTGACCTTATGGAGACATCCCTTGATGAGTTTATGAAGGGAAAGATAGTAATTGATAGCCTTGTGGTTGACAGATTCTCAAACCAGAGGGTTCTTACGATGCCTCTGAGGGTCAGTGGCTACACCCTTTATGGTGACTTCCTTAGTAAGTATCTGCTCATGGAACTGCCCCTTACAAGCGGTGGGGAGGTTTACATGCAGGAAAGGTTGTTCTGGTAAAGGACGTTTCAGAAATATACAGAGAAACCTACATGATATTTCTGGCACTTGCCTTCTATTCGCTTCTTATGGTTTCTTTCCTTTCTCTTGTTCTTCTCAGGATTTCTTCTCGTCTTGCCCACAGGATAATATTCCTCAAAGAGGTGACCGCAGGCATAGAGAAGCAAGATTTCTCTGTGGTGAAACTACTTGAAAAAGAGGAAGGTGGCTGGAAGGACGAGGTTCACGAGCTCAAACATAGCATACGCAACATGGCGGTCAGTCTCGGGTCTGCCTTTAAGGAGCTGGAGAAAAAGCAGAAAGAACTTGAAGAATTGGCTTACTACGACCCGCTTACCGGACTACCTAACAGGAGGTTCTTCTTTAACCATGCAAGCCTTCTTTTGGAGAATGCCCGAAGGTATCAAACACCCATGAGCCTTCTTATCATGGACATAGACTTTTTTAAGAAGTTAAACGACACCTACGGTCACGAAGCTGGAGACATGGTGCTTAAGAGCTTTGCGAACCTTTTGAGGAAAGGAATAAGACACTCAGACTTAGCCGCCAGGTTTGGCGGTGAGGAGTTTGTTCTTCTTATGCCCAATACAAACCTACATCAGGCAAAGGCAGTAGCGGAAAGGATAAGGACGAGCTTTAAAGACAGCCTCCTGGTCTACGAAGGGCAGGAGATAAGGGCAACCCTGAGCGGTGGGCTTGTTGCCTTTTCTGGCGGTGCGGAGGGTGTGGATGACCTTATAAGGATGGCGGACGAAGCCCTTTACATTGCAAAGAACTCAGGAAGAGACCGAATTGAGGTATACGGAGCTAAAAAATAGCTATATCAAAGGCAGGGTTTGCCAGAGACCTTAGTATTCCTCCCTTTATTGCTTTCAGCACGCTTTCCTCTACCTTCCTCTCCTTAAACCTGACAAAATGGTGGAAAAGGACACCGCTGGATTCAAGCCCCAGACCAAGGTCTTTGAGGAGTTTTTCAGACCAGCTTCTGATAGTTTTATCTTTCAGGAAGGCGTTTTTCGGATTAAGACTTTTCCTTTTCTCAATACCCACAAACTGATAACCGCAGACACTACCCTCCTTAAGGAACACCTTTACCAGCTTTCCTTCCCACTCAAAGGTAAAGGATTCTTCCGCATCCTCAAAGGTCCCGCCGCTTCCGGCGGTAACTTCTCTCGTCTTCACCGCGTTGTAGTCCACAAGCCCAGGATTTCTTACCCTTAGACCTGCCATGTTAAAACCTGCTATAGCTCCGCTTTGCTGTGCGGTAGGGAAGAGGGCTATCCATCTGTGATTACCCCAGGCATCCAGACCGGAGCATATGTCCCCCGCCGCGTAGACGTCCGGGTCTGAGGTTTGCTGGTATTCGTTCACCAGAATGCCACCCACCACCCTTCCTGTGGTCTCGTTTATGTGGAGCTTTATGTCCGTGTCGGACACTAAGTTTGTCCTTGGTCTTACGCCTGTGGATAGTATGACCAGGTCTGCCCTTATAAACCTGCTCTTGTCCGTGCCGTTCGGTCTTATCTCTACCGCCTCCACCCAGCGGTCTTCTCCATGCAGGGCAACCACCTGATGGTTCAGATGGAAGTTTATGCCACTATCCTCCAGAGGCTTCACATAGCGGTCAGCCATGAACTTGTCCAGCATTCTGGGAAGGACCCTGTCAAAAAACTCCACCACATGCACTTCAAGACCCATATGCCTGAGGGTTTCTGCGTCCTCCACGCCTATGGGACCTGCTCCCACTATGACCATGCTCCTGACCCTTCCCGATAGGTCCCACTCCCTTATCCTTCTTGCGCTTGAAAGGTTCTTGGCACTCGGTCACACCACCCCAGCTCCACCCCCTGTATGGGCGGTACAAAGGCGTAGACACTCGCTGCAAGAAGGCATTTGTCGTAAGGCACTTCCTCACCACCTTTTACCAGCACCACCTTTCGCCTGTTATCTATACCCACCACCTCTCTGTTTGGTCTGAAATCCACCCTGTATTTTTCATAGAAAGAGAAACCACCTTTGTAGAATAGGGCTTCTTCACTTATATCACCCCTTATCACGTTTTCCATGCAGTTGGGAGCGTAGGTGGGGAATTCCTCATCGGAGAGGACAACAATCTGAGATGTTTTGTCAACCTTTCTGAAGGCTTCTATGGCGCTTGCGCTGGCAGGCCCATTTCCTACTATAACCACTCGCATGCTTATGTATAGTATAAACCCTCTCTCTATCTAAAGTTTTGCGATGGTTATTATCAAACCCGATGTAAAGTCCCTGTCCTGTTAAGAATTCTCAAACAGTCTCGCACGGTAACTTGACTCATACTATAATCAAAGTCCTGTGAGGCTACTTGCACTTGACACCTCCTTCTCCTTTTTAAACGCCACCCTTATAGAAGAAGGAGAGGTTATTGCCTGTTTTTATGAAGACAGGGGCAAGAAGACTCTTGAAGAACTGCCCGCCGTGCTTAAAAGGATGGAGGTAAACCCGGATGAAGTGGATGCCTTTGCGGTCTCCATCGGTATTGGCTATCTGACATCTCTCAGGATAGGTATAACCTTTATGAAAACCCTCGCCTATTTGACTAAAAAGCCCATCTTAGGATTTGAAAACCTGTATATTATGGGACTTTTTACACAGGTAGAGGAACCAAAGGTATGTCTTCTAAGGGTAAGCAACAATGTTTTTTACAGGGTTTTCAGCGGAGGAGAGGCAGGTCCGGTAGAAATTATGAAAGATAGCCTTCCTCAGGTCAGAAAGGTGGGTTTAAAACGGCAAGGGCTTGGTGAGCTTGAGTTTTTCCCTTTTTCCCTCTACGGTGGGCTGTGGGCATACAGAAGGCTTCAGGAAGGTTATGGGGGTGATGACCCTTTATTTCTGGAACCTTTATACATGAAACCTCCTTTGTGAAAGGAGGTAAAAGATAAAACCCACAACAGGAAATAAGAGCATCATAAGTGCGGATAGCCTGTAGTGGTTATCTGTAAGAAGCAGGAAAAGGGACCAGGAAAGGAGACCCACTGAGGAAGCTACGCGTTCGCTCAGAGAGTAGAAGGAAAACTTTACCGATATGTCACCCTTCGTAAACCTTTCAAGAAGCAAGACCCGAGATGTGGTCCACAAATGAGAAAGACAAAACCCGGCGAACATACCAAGGGGAAGTAAGAGACTTATAGGGGCGATGTATAGAAAAAGGACAAAAGCTCCCCAGAAAAAGAAGCTAAGAGGGAAAAGCCTGCTTGCGGAGAACCTATCGGTAAGAAAACCAAAAAATACACCCCCCACCACGCCCCCAAGGGCGGAAAGTCCTATAATCCTGTATATAAGTTCCTTTTCAAGCCCGTAAACCTCTCTAAGATAAACACCCATCATGGCTATAAGCGTATGGGCGAGCTCCATGAGCAGTATCATGGAGACTACAAGGAGCATAAAGCTTCTGTCCTTTATCACCTGACTTATCCGGACTTCCTGTCTTTCCTCTGGTTCTTTTAGGGCGAACAGAGAAGGCAGAGAAAGAAAAAAAAAGGATAGGGAAACCCAGAGAAAGGCAAGAGGAAGCTTCATGTAAGGCGTCATAAAGAGCAAAGCCGCAGCAGAACCCACATAGCCAAGGGCTACCCCCAGACCGGAGGCTATTCCTTTGGTTTCAAAGGATTTAAGAAGAGAGTTGTAAAAGACGAGAGCCTGTTGGTGGAAAAGCGCAAGCAGGAGGTAAAGAAGGAAATTAAGCCAGGGCACCCCAAAAGTGATAAATAGGGCAGAACACGAAAGGGGGATTGATAGGCTAAAGATAAGAAAAAAAACTTTCCTGATACCTTTCCTGTCCGCAAGCCTTCCCAGCTGAATTGCCAGAAGGAAAGAGAGAAAAAAAGAGAGACCGTAAAGGGCGGAGTAAGTCTTTGTGTCCAGATGCTGGGTAATGTATAGGGGGTAAAGGGTTGAGAAAAGAATAGCGCCCAGCAAGGTCTCGCCAGAATCGTAAAGGGCAAAGGCAATAAGTCTCGAGCTTTTTTTAAAGCCTGAAGGCTCAGCGTAATTATCAGATGGCTTCCTATGCTGCACAATACATGTCCTCATAAGGTGGAGACGAGGGGAGTTGAACCCCCGACCTCCTGCTTGCGATGCAGGCGCTCTCCCACTGAGCTACGTCCCCACAAACCAGTTAAAATTATAATACCGAATACTGATGGGGTTGTGTCTTATGCTATAATGAAGTCAAAAGCATGGAGAGGATATTAATATTCCTGCTGGTGGTTCTTTTAACTTCTGCTCTTCCACAATTGTAAACTTCCAGAGTATTTCTAAGGACGGTCCAACCTTTGTAGTTTTACCCTTTGAGAATAACACGGAAACTCCCCTCGCCGGGCTTAGGGTTGCGTCCATTACAGAAGGAGTTGCTTCTTCAAAAGGTTACAATCTAAAGAAGGACCTATTCACCTACCAGCAGAAAGACTATACTGCGGAAGACATACAGACGTTAATGAAGGAGCTCAGAGACATGGATGTGGTTTACGCCATAACGGGTTGTAATGAATTCAGGTATAAAGCTGGTATAGATGGTGAGCCTGCGGTAAGTGTGACCCTGAAAATATACTCTGTGAAGAACCAGAAACTCCTGTATGTAGCCACCGCCTCAAAAAGTGGATGGTATTTTCAGTCAGTGTCAACACTTACCCAGCAGATAATAAACAGGATACTACCCAATGCCCCTCCTAAGTAAATTAGGAAGGCGGAAGTCAGGCGAGAACAGC
>JBCNVH010000136.1:0-11068 GCA_039630295.1 Aquificaceae bacterium
TTCCGTATATTCCTGGGGCTTTCTTTAAAGCTTCTCCAGCCACCCATATGCTCTCTTCCACTACCTCTGGCTTTCTTTCTTCCATTCGGTTAAATTTTATCATCATGAGATACTACATAAAGACCTTTGGCTGTCAGATGAACTTTAACGATTCGGAGAGATTAAGGGGTATACTGCACTCGATGGGCTATCAGCCAGCCCAGAGCTGGGAAGAGGCAGACCTTATACTTCTGAACACCTGCACCATAAGAGAAAAGCCGGACCAGAAAGTTTATTCACACCTTGGAGAATACAGGAAGATAAAGGAAAAGAACCCTAAGGCTCTCATAGGTGTCTGCGGATGTTTAGCTCAGAGAATGGGGGAGGAACTGGTGCAGAAGGCACCGGTTATAGACCTTATGTTTTCCAGCTTTAACATGCACCAGCTTCCAGAACTTATAAGTCAGGCACAGGCAGGCTATAGAGCCATAGCCATACTGGAAGAACCACCTGAGGACGAAGACAGGCTCTGGGATTTTCCAACTGTAAGGGACAGTCAGTTCTGTGCCTATGTGACGGTGATGAAGGGATGTGATAAAAACTGCACCTATTGTGTGGTGCCAAAGACAAGAGGAAGACAAAGGTCAAGAGAGCTTGAAAGCATACTCGGAGAGGTTAGGGAGCTGGTGCAGGAAGGCGTGAGAGAGGTTCATCTACTGGGTCAGAATGTGACCGCCTGGGGTCAGGACCTTGGACTACCCTTTGAAGAGCTGCTCTACAGGGTGGCGGAGGTTCCGGGTGTGGAGAGGGTGCGCTTTACCACAGGACACCCAAAGGACATGACCGAAAGGATAGCAAAGGCAATGGGAGAGGTTCCTCAGATATGCGAGCACATACACCTGCCCCTTCAGGCAGGTTCAAACAGGATTTTAAGTCTTATGGACAGGGGCTACAGTAAGGAAGAATACCTTGAGAAGGTTCAGATGCTCAGAGAATATGTGAAGGGTATAACCTTCTCCACCGATATCATAGTGGGCTTTCCTACAGAGAGCGAAGAGGACTTTGAGGAAACCCTTGAAGTGTTGAGAAAGGTAAGGTTTGAGCAGGTATTTTCCTTCAAGTATTCACCCAGACCGGATACACCCGCCTACTCCATGGAAGGACAGGTTAAGGAAGAGATAAAGAGCGAGAGGATGGTAAAGCTGCTCGAGCTCCAAGAGCATAATGGAGAAATAACCATTCCTACCAGAACACTGAGCAGGAAGTGCTGGAGAGTTACGATAGCGGGAAGCTTCTGGGCAGGACCAGGACAAACCGCTGGGCGAGCCTGAAGGGTGAGGAAAGCTTGCTCGGAAAGGTTGTAAAGGTGAGGGTTACAGACTCAAAAGCCTTCAGTATGGACTGCGAGCTCTTGCAGGTAATCAGATAGTGGCAAAGACAGTTGCTAAGGCGTCAGGTTGGAAGTAAATTTATAGAGCGGAGGTTTACCATGATAGAGATGGTGGTGCATGGAGTCACCCTCGATCCGGTTTCTCAGATGCCCATTGTGGTCCTGAAAGCAAAGGACAATGAGGAGATCCTGCTTCCTATATGGATAGGTATATTTGAGGCGGATAGCATAGTTAGACACCTGCAGAAGGTGGAACCACCGAGACCGATGACCTACGAGCTCACCAGAAATGTTATCGAGAGTATGGGGGCAAGGCTTGAAAAGGTGGTAATAAACGATCTTAAAGATAGCACCTACTATGCGGAGCTCCACATCCTTCAGGGGAACAACCTTATAGTTATAGACTCAAGACCCAGCGACGCAATAAACCTTGCATTAAGGTTTGAAGCCCCACTCTTTGTGGAGGAGGAGGTTCTGGAAAAGTCCAAAGTGCCAAAGCCTGAAGAGGAAGAGGAGAAGGAAAAACTCAAGGAGTGGCTTGAGAACATAAGGCCCGAGGATTTTGAAAAGGGCAACTAAATGGAAATTGAAATACTGGAAAAACTCAAGGAGATAAGAGACCCCGAGATACCCATAGATATAGTGAACCTTGGGCTCGTATACGGTGTGCAGGTCAAAGATGGGGTGGCTTACATAGACATGACCCTTACCGTGCCCTCCTGCCCGGCGAGGGGCTTCTTCGCCCAGCACATAAGAGAACACATACTTAGAAACTTCCCCCAGCTCTCTGATGTTGTGGTAAACTTTGTATTTGAGCCCGTGTGGAGCAGGGATAAGATTTCTCAGGAAGGGTTAGAAAGACTCAGGAGCATGGGATGGAATATTTAAAGGACAAGTTTAGAGCCCTTGCGGAAGCCATTGAGAGAGAATCGGTGCTGGTGCATCGTGCAGCTCTTGTGGATGGCTACAGAGACATATACAAGCTGAGCAAGCTCGGTATAGACAAGGTTATAAAGAAGGCAACCGAGTACGGAGGCAGGAAGGGTGCCAAGATACTCAAGGAGAGGTATGGCATATTTACCGACAGGCTTGACGAGGCTCTGGATGTGCTTACTGTTATAGCAGAGTCCTCACGCCTGCTTGACGTTTTTGAGTATGACCTTGAAAGGATGGAGATAAGGGTGGACGGTTCCATACTGGTGGAGGCGGTGGGTGATAGCAAAAAGCCCGTATGCGAGCCTATGGCGGGTTTTTTTGAGGGTTTTTTAGGCGAACTCCTTGAAAGAAGTCTGAGCGTTAGAGAAATAGCCTGCAAGGCACAGGGACAGGAAAGGTGTATTTTTAAGATAAGTCTCAAGTAGGATGGCGGTTATAAGGGTAAGGACCACAAAACACACAAGCTTTGTGAACATAACCAGTCAGGTAAGAGAGGTGGTCAGGTCCTCGGGTGTAAGGTCGGGCATGTGTCTGGTTTATGTGCCCCACACCACTGCCTGTGTGTTTGTCAACGAGGGTGCTGACCCGGATGTGGTGAAGGACATAGCCTACTCGGTTGAAAAGCTCATCCCCTGGAAAGACAGCTATGCCCATGTGGAGGGCAACTCGGCTGCCCACATAAGGAGCGCCCTGATAGGCAACTCAAGGGTCATTCCTGTGGAGGATGGGGACCTGGTGCTGGGCACCTGGGAAGCCATATTCCTTGCGGAGTTTGACGGTCCAAGAGAGAGGAAGGTCATAGTCAAAGTGATAAAGGAGGGTTGAAATGGAGTATGTGGTAGCTTTTCTCGTCCTGATAGGTGTGCTCATATGGTTTCACGAGCTGGGGCACTTCCTTATGGCAAAGCTTTTCAAGGTTAAGGTAGAAGTTTTTTCCATAGGCTTTGGTCCTGTGCTTCTGAGCAAAAGGCTGGGCGAGACGGAATACAGACTGTCCGCACTGCCCCTCGGTGGCTTTGTAAAACTGTATGGAGAAGAGGAAAATCTGCAAGACCCAAGAGCCTTTTCCTCCAAACCCAACTGGCAGAAGATACTTATAGCCTTTGGTGGTCCTCTCTTTAACCTTATCCTTGCGGTGCTCTTATTCGCCTTTCTTTCAAGTCTGGGCAGAGAGATACCAAAGTATGCCCTTGAAAAGCCTCTTGTAGGGCATGTGGTGGAGGGCAGTCTGGCTCAAAAACTGGGTATAAGAGAGGGTGACCTTCTTCTGGAGATAAACTCTAAGAGGGTGGAGAGCTGGAGGGATGTGGAAAAGGTTGTCTTCAAGAGCATACTTGACAGGGACTGGGAAGTGAAGGTTTTGAGAGAGGGAAGACCGCTAAGCCTCTCCGCCAGAGATAGCCTGACACGCTCCGCGGGTTTTGGTGCGGAGCCCTACCTGCCACCCATAGTGGGCGGTGTCGTGAAGGATCGCCCCGCCTCTCAGGTGGGTCTACGGGGAGGGGATGTCATACTCAGAGTACCGGGTATGGCAGTAAAAGGCTGGTCTGTGCTGGTGCAGTCGGTCAGTGAGTCCGGAGACAAACCTGTTACACTTACCCTGAGGAGAGCTTCTCAGCTTGAGGAGAAGACCCTCGTTCCCAGGATAGACCAGAAAAGGGGAACGCCCATGCTGGGCGTGGCACCCTATATAGAAAGGGTAAAGATAGAAAAGCCGGTGCAGGAGGCTTTTCTCGAGGGTGTGGAAAGAACCTACATGCTTAGCCTTCTATCTCTAAAGGCTATCTGGAACCTCCTGACAGGCACTCTTTCCATAAAGACCCTGGGAGGACCCATAGCCATAGCCCAGCTGGCGGGAGAGTCTGCCCAGCAAGGTATACTTCCCTTTATAGGCATGATGGCTTTTATATCGGTTCAGCTTGCGATTTTTAACCTCATACCCCTGCCCGTCCTTGACGGTGGGCTGATACTCCTTTTCCTTGTGGAGTCTTTGAGGAGAAGACCCCTATCGCCCAGGTTCAAAGAAGTCTGGGTAAAGGCTGGTTATGCCATAATAATAGCCCTTGCGGGCTTCGTGCTCATAAATGACATATTGAGGATACTGAGCGGTGGAAGTCTCTAAAAGGGTCTTCCCGGAACCTTCTCCCAGTCTTTCAGGAAGAGCTCGATACCCTTATCGGTAAGGGGGTGCTGGAAGAGTTTTTTGAGCACCTCAAAGGGCATGGTGCATATGTCCGCACCTATTAGGGCTGCCTCTACCACATGCATGGGATGCCTCACACTGGCAACGATTATCTCTGTATCTGTTATGCCGTAGTTATCAAATATCTGTTTTACATCTCTTATGAGTTTCATGCCGTCGCTGGACACATCGTCTATCCTGCCTATGAAGGGAGAAACAAAGCTTGCACCCGCCTTTGCTGCGATGAGCGCCTGTGCCGGTGAGAACACAAGGGTTACATTGGTAGGTATACCCTCCGATTCAAGAGCCTGAACCGCCTTCATACCCTCCGGCGTCATAGGTATCTTTACAACCACATTGTCTCCGAGCTCTGCCAGCATATTCCCCTCTCTTATCATACCCTCCGCATCTCTGGAAACTGTCTCAAGGCTCACAGGACCGTCCACCAGCTGGAGTATCTCCTTTGCAACTTCCAGAAAGGGTCTTCCCGTCTTAGCTATGAGGGTGGGGTTTGTGGTCACACCGTCCAGTATACCCCACTCAAGAGCCTGCTTTATCTCTTCCACATTGCCCGTATCAAGGAAAAACTGCATGGCTCAGACCTCCTGAAGTATTCTCTGATGCCTTATCACACCAACGAACACTTTTCTAATTATACCACCCTTGACCACCAGCGTGGTAGGTGTGGCGATTACGCCCAGTTCTTGAGCCAGCCTGTAGCCCTCCGGTTTTGTCACATCCAGCTCGAGCACCTCCACCCTTTCCTTTAGCCTTTCCACCTCGGGCTTCATGACCCTGCAGGCGCCACACCGCTCTGAGTAGAAGTAAACCACGCCATCCTTTAACCCTTCAAAAGCCTTCCCCTGCATGCTTCTACCCCTCTTGACCGCGTAGAGCCTCAAAAGACCCATAAAGCCAAAGAACAGAGCAAGAAAGAGAGCTATCAGCTTCAGAAGGCTCTCCATTCACTTCACCTCTCCTATCTATTGTTATAAAACCCAGGACCTGCCCTCTCTTTCCAGAAAGTCCACTGCAGGCAATGGCACCTTTATACCCTTCTGGTAGATAAAGGGTTCATCGCTCACATCAAGATAGGGCTGGACAATTTCCCAGAGGGCTTCTATCTCGTCGCCCCTTATGAAAAGGGACTGGTCCCCCTCAACCAGGTCCAGAAGCAGAACCTCATAGGCTTCCTCAAACTCTGGGGGGAAGAGGTATTCCATGGAGGTTTCCACCGGACAGGCAAGAAACCTGCCAGTAGGGGGTCTGAGTTCAAAGGTAATCCTGAGTTTGCTCTCAGGTGCCATCTGGAAACCTATCCTGTTCTGATATGGTTTACAGTCTAAGAGCCTGGTAAAGCTCTGGGGTATTTCTCTGAAGACCACCGTTATCTGGGTGAGCTTTTCTGATAAGGCTTTGCCTGTCATGAGGTAAAAGGGCACGCCGTGCCAGCGAAAGTTTTCCACCAGAACCCTGGCACATACAAAGGTCTCAGTGCGGGATTCCTGAGCACCTACCTCCTCAAGATAGCCTTCATACTGTCCTCTTATGAGCCTTTCTATCCGTGTGTTCCTCAGCACCTTCACCTTCTCATCTCTTATAAACTTCTCCGACATGTAGGCGGGTGGTTCCATGGCGGTAAAAGCGAGCATCTGAAGCATGTGGTTTTGGAGCATGTCTTTTACCGCTCCTACTCTGTTGTAGAATTCGCCTCTACCCTCCACCCCTATCTTCTCAAGGGCAACTATCTGCACATGGTCTATAAAGTTCCTGTTCCATATACCCTCAAATATGGCATTGGAAAACCTCAGTGAGAAAATGTTCTGCACCGTATCCTTACCCAAATAGTGGTCTATACGATATATCTCCTCCTCTATGAAGTATCGGTAGAGCAGGTCGTTTAACTTCTGGGCGGACTTGAGGTCAAAGCCGAAGGGTTTTTCTACCACCATCTTCCTGGGGTTTGTGTAGTTTCTCAGTAACCTCCCCAGGTTTCTTATGGCATCCTCAAAGAGATAAGGACTGAGAGACAGGAAAAAGATAAGCTCCTGACCCTTCAGCTTTTCTATAACCTTCCCCAGTTCAACATAGGAATTCCAGTCCTTGGCATCAAAGGGTATAAAGTTACAGAGTTTACCCAGCCCCTCATCCAGCTGGCACACCACCTGCTCCCAGTCCTCCCTTTTGCTACGGGCGAGGGAATAAACCTGGTCAAGTCCCTGAAGGTATCCCTTCTTGTATAACCTTGAAAGAGAGGGAAAGAGCTTTCTTCTGGCTAAGTCTCCTGTGCCACCAAAGATAAATATAGAAAAGGGCTTCCTATCCATGGGGTCTTTCTTTCGTCAGCCTTACCACCATCTCCTTAACACTGTCTACCGAGGGAATACATCCTAAAGGATAGGAGAAAGCAGAGATATATAACTTCATACTGTATTTCCCCTGTCCCCTGCCCTTTTTACCTCGTGCCTTCCGAACTCATACCTGAGACCTGCCAGAAGCCTGTCTCTGAAAGAGTTTTCCTGTCTTGACCTGAAGCGAGCAAAGAGAGCCTCCGCAATGGTAGGCACGGGCACAGCCCTTTTTATGGCTTCTTCCACCGTCCAGCGCCCCTCACCCGTATCCTCCACATAGGGCTTTAGTCCCTCAAGCTCACCAAAGTCTTCAAAAGCGCGCTGGGTTAGCTCCATAAGCCAGCTCCTTATCACACTGCCCGTGTTGTATATTCTGGCAACTTCCTTAAGGTCGTATCCAAAACCACTCTCTCTAAGAAGCTCAAAGCCCTCACCTATAGCCTGCATGAAGGCATACTCTATGCCGTTATGGACCATCTTGGCAAAGTGTCCGAACCGGAGGGTCCTAAGTGGGCATAACCCACACCCTCGTAAGAAAGGTCTTTAAAGAGCTCTTCCACCCTCTCAAAAGCAGACCTCTCACCGCCTACCATAAGACAATAGCCAAGCTCTTCCCCATACACGCCACCGCTCACCCCCACATCAAGAAAGCGGACGCCTATCTCTTTCAGAAACTCCGCCCTCCTCTGAGAATCTCTATAGTGGCTGTTTCCCCCATCTATGAGCACATCGCCCTCTCCCAGATAAGGCTTAAGGCTATGGATGACCTGGTCCACCACCTGATGGGGCACCATGAGCCAGAGAAGCTTCTGAGCTTCTTCTCTGAGGGCTTCGAGGCTTTCTATCACCGGCAGGTGAACCCTTGCCTTTTCTCTTGCCTGTGGGTCTGCGTCGTAGCCCACCACCTGATGACCCTTCTTTGTGAGCCTTTTTGACATACCAAGACCCATCCTCCCCAGACCTATCATAAAGAGCTTCATGGTCTATATTTTACCCGTATCCAAAGAGCAGGTCAAGTATGCCGGGCTCTATCTGAACCTCCCAGTCATTGTAGTTTTCTTCCTTGTTAAGCACCACCAGATAGCCCTCCCTTTCAAAGTAGAGGACAAGCTTGGCAAGGTTGGCAAGACCGCAGAGCTTTCCGCTTTTGAGACTGGTTATTCTAAACCTTGGCTGGGGGTTGTCTGCTTCTCTGTAAAGGGTTAAAAGCTCATCCTTCAGGTTGTAGTGTAGGGTTTCAAAGTCGCACACTCAGAGCCTCCTTGACTACCTCAGAATCTATAAAGGGATATTTTACACCTTTTATCTCCTGATAGTCCTCGTGACCCTTTCCTGCCACCACCACCACATCTCCCTCCTCCGCCATGCCAAGAGCAAGCTCAATAGCTTTCCTCCTGTCCGGCTCCACCACAACCTTTTTCCTCTCTTTTATGCCCTCAAGTATGTCCCCGATTATAGCCAGAGGCTCTTCAAATCTGGGATTGTCGGAGGTGAGCACTACAAGGTCCGCCAGCCCTTCCGCCACCCTTCCCATGAGTGGTCTCTTGCCTCTGTCCCTGTTGCCACCTGCGCCGAAGACAGCTATAAGCCTTCTCTTTGCGAGGCTTTTTGCAGTTTTGAGCACCTTCTCAAGGGCATCGGGTGTATGGGCATAGTCCACCACCACCATAAAACCGTTACCCTCGTAGGTCTCAAACCTACCCGGCACCCGCACCTCCCTTATACTTTCCCCTATAACCTCCGGAGAAAGCCCCCAGAGGAAGCCAAGAAGAATACCCAGAGACAGGTTGTAAGCCTGAAAGCTTCCCTTTAGGTTTGAAAAAAAGCCGTATTCCTTACCCTCATACTCTACGCTAAGCCAGGAACCCTCAAAGCCTGTGGAAAAGTCCCTTATCCTCAGGTCCCCACACTTTCCGTAGGTCTTTACAGCCCTTGCCATCCCCAGAAGCCTTTGCCCCCAGGGGTCGTCGCCGTTTATTAGGGCATGCTCGTATTCATACTCGGTAAAGAGCCTTGACTTTGCCCTGAAGTATTCTTCCATGCTTTGGTGGTAGTCCAGATGGTCCTGGCTGAGGTTGGTAAAGGCTACGGTGTGGAAACTCGTCCCCCAGACCCTTTGCTGGTCAAGGGCATGAGAAGAGACTTCGCAGACTACCGCCTCAGCTCCCTCTTCTCTCATGGCTTTCAGGGTAGAATGCCATTTTATGGGGTCTGGCGTGGTCCTTCCCTCGTATTCGTAGACCTTATCTCCGAGCCTGTAGTATATGGTGCCTATAAGTCCCGTTTTTATACCAGCTCTGTTAAGAATAGACTCGATTATGTGGGTGCTTGTTGTCTTTCCGTTGGTGCCGGTGACACCTACCATCTTCAGAGACCTGGAGGGTTCGCCAAAGAATAGACTGGAAAGCTCGCCGAGAGCTCTGCGCGTGTCCTCCACCTTAAGGATGCGGGGGTCTTTGACCTCCACTTCTCTCTCCACAAGCACCCATCTGGCACCTTTATGTAGAGCTTCTTCCACAAAGTGGTGTCCATCTGTCTTAGTGCCCTTTATGGCTACAAAGATGTAGCCCTCTGCGACCTCCTTTGAATTGGCACTTATACCCTTTGCATCTTTGAGAAGTCTTTGCAGGTCCATAGGCTTTATTTCTCTGTTATGGTCTCTTCCACCTTCATACCAAAGTGCCTGCCCGCCTCCTCCACATAGCCCAGGACTTCGTCACCTTCTTTGAGCTCCACCACAGAAACTGGCGTGCCATCGGGTCTTGTAAGCCTTATGGTCTCTGCGTTCTGCAGAATGGCACTGACCCTTCTGCTTTCATACTTTCCCTCTACCAGAAGCATGGGTCTTCTTTCCACCTTTGACCTTCCCACATCCACCATCCTTCCCCTGCCCTGATAGTCGTATACCATGACCGGCTCTCCTGCGGACAGCTCACATAGATACCTGGTCCTGTTGCCAGGAACTCTAATATACATGTGCACCGCCCCGGCGTTAACCCTGAAGGGTCTTGAGGCTACATAAGGGTTTTCCTCCGTCTCCGCATGCACCAGAAACATACCACCCGAGGAATTGCCCACCAGCATGCCCTCACCCCTCCTTAGCATAGAAGTGGTATCCACACAAACCCTATCACCAAGCCCCACAGGAAGTATTCGGCTAACCTTCACAACTACCAGAGGAAGCCTTTCCTCCTCTTCCTCCAGAACTTTACCCACTTTCTTTATGGTGTTTATCTCCTTTGTCTTCAAAACCACACCCTTGACACCCTTTTCCAGCACTCTCAGTGCCAGTCTTGCCTCTTCTTCGTTCTTTACCACTGCGTAGAGCTCTTCTCTCTGAGCTATGAGGTTCTCAAGGGGTATAACAGTCCAGTCGGTGGTTTCCACAACAACCTTTACATGAGGTGGATACCTGCCCGCCCTTTCCTCATCCTCCTTGCCCTTTATAAGCACATAAACAAAGTCCTGTCCCTCCTTCAGGTCTCCGCCCTCTTTTGAGGCTACAAGCACCCTTCCCAGAGCCTTCACTTCCTGAACCCTTGAAGATTCAGATAGAAGCAGGACCTTTACCCCTGACTCCAGAGCTGTGGTTATGAGCTTTTTGTCAAAGTCCTCAACCCAATACCAGAATTCCTTCATGAGAAAGATTATAGTATACGTCTAAAGTTTTGCACGGTATAAGTCTCCCTTTATAAACCTTGAAAGCCAGAAGAAAACCAGCTTGTCATCAGGAAAAGGTGCATACCGACATAAAACAGATACAACACCCTCAATAACCTCCAGCATGCAAAGCAATCACCAGTAAACCTCCGGCATATGCCTCACCCTTAACCACTCACCTAATCTCAAACCACTCAACATAGCCCTTATCCTATCTAACTCCACATGCCACACGCCCATCACCCACCTAACTATAGCCACTGCCTTCCTCACCCTGTAACTCTCCAAACCCATAGACTTTAGCCTCTTTATCTCAATTTCCACAGCCCACCTCCTCCTTTCTTGTAGTAGCCTTCAAAACGCCTCCTGCTCAGCCCCTTATTGCTTATCACCACTCTCTCCTTGTCAGTGCCCTCACCTATCCCAGCCATATAGCCTCCTATCCACACCCCTTAGCTTTACCACAGATGGCACATCAAGGCTTATCTGTCTAAGTTTCATAGTGCTGTATTCATCCACTCTATTCTGGCTTACCGCACAGACAAAGGTTATATTTCTGTCTAACAAGAA
>JBCNVH010000137.1:0-2769 GCA_039630295.1 Aquificaceae bacterium
TCCTTTTCCTTCAGGTAGTAGAGAGCATAAGCGCGGTGGAAAGTCTTTCTACACAGACCCAGAGGTCTTCCGACTTCCAGCAAGGTATAAGCTCCTTTTTTGGTCTTTCTCAGAACACCCTTTCGGACATAGGAGGACGCGGAGCTGGTCAGTTAAACACTCAGGGTTCGGGAAGTGTTCAGCAAAGGGGAGTTCTGAGCACAAGGCTCGCAGGAAGGGTTATGAAAGTTTTTCCCAACGGCACACTGCTGGTGGAAGCCAAAAAGAGCATAACCATGAGGAACGTGCAGAGAGAAGTGGTCCTCAGGGGTATAGTGAGACCTGAAGATATTGACAGCACTAACACGGTTACCAGCGACCGAGTGGCGAACCTTGAGGTGTTCATAGATGGAAAGGGCTTTGCGGCGGATGGAGGTAGTCCGGGATGGCTGGCAAAAATATTTGCAAAGCTATTGCCCTTCTGATGCTCCTTTTCTCTCTGAGCTTCGCCACCCGTGTGGGTGACATAGCTACCCTTGAAGGTGGAAGGAGTAATTACCTTGTGGGCTACGGGTTGGTGGTGGGCTTGAAAGGAACGGGTGACGGCAAGGGCACACTCTTTACCGTGAGAAGTATAGCCAATATGCTGAGCAGGATGGGTATAGTGGTAGACCCAAGGAGGATGACCACAAAGAACGTGGCGGCTGTCACGGTCACTGCCAAACTGCCACCCTTTGTAAAGCCCGGCATGAGGGTGGATGTGGAAGTGTCCTCTCTGGGGGATGCCAAGAGCCTCGAGGGTGGAACCCTCCTTCTCACTCCACTCAGGGGTCCTGACGGTGAGGTTTACGCGCTGGCTCAGGGTCAGGTTATAGTAGGGGGCTACGAAGCCCGCGGAAGGGGTGCCCAGCAGGTAAAGAATACACCTACAGTGGGCTACGTGCCTAATGGAGGTCTTGTGGAGAGAGAACTGCCCCTGCAGGGACTTCCCGAGGAGATAAACCTCTATCTGGATAACCCAAGCTTTTCTCTTGCAAAGCTGGTTCAGGACAGGATAAACACCGAGTTTGGCATGCAGGTGGCGACCGCGCTGGACGGCAGCACCCTGAGACTGAAAAAGCCTGAGGGTATGAGCATGGTGGAGTTTCTGGCAAAGGTTGAGGATACAAGAATAGATGTGCCCTCAGTGGCAAGGGTAGTGGTGGATGGCAGGTCGGGACTTATCCTTTTTGGTGGGGATGTTACCATCAACCCGGTCTCCGTGGCGGTCGGTAGTCTTACGGTAACGATAAGAGAGAGTCCTGAGGTGGCTCAGCCTCCACCCCTTTCTCCTGGCGAGACCAGAGTTGTTCCCAGGACTGAGGTAAAGGTTCAGGAGAGGGAGGCGAGGATGCTTGAACTCCGCGGTGTTACCGTCTCCCAGCTGGTGGATTCACTAAACAGGATTGGAGCCACACCAAGAGAGATAATCTCAGTGCTTCAGGCTATAAAGGCAGCCGGAGCTCTGAGGGCAAAGCTGGAAGTGCTCTAAGATAGGATGAGCTCAACCCTTGCCCTCTCTTCATCCACACCCACCACCTTCACGCGCACCCTATCCCCAAGCCTGAAGACCTTTCCCGTATTTACCCCTACAAGCCGGTGAGCGGGCTCGTCGTAAACATACTGGTCTTCCTTGAGGCTTGTTATGTTTACCAACCCCTCCACCAGATACTCCTGAATTTCCACAAAAAGACCGAAGGACAGGACGCCGGTTATTATGCCCTCAAACTCTTCACCAAGATGAGCCTTCATAAAGCGTGCTTTCAGCCTGTCTATAGCTTCTCTCTCCACCTCTTCTGCGAGCCTCTCTTGTTGAGACAGGTGAAGCCCCGCCATTTCCAGGTAGGTAAGGGTTTTCTCATAATCCACTTCCTCACCCCTTAGGGCTTTCTTCAAAAGCCTGTGGACTACCAGGTCCGCATACCTTCTGATAGGAGAAGTAAAGTGGGTGTAATGCTCGGAGGCAAGACCGAAGTGTCCCAGGTTGTGGGGTGAGTAGTGAGCTCTTTTCATGGAACGGAGGGTAAGAAACCTTACCAGATTTTCTTCAGGTCTTCCTTCAAAGTCCTCGATAATACCCTGAAAGAACTTGGGGTTTAGAGCGGTCTTCTTCACCCTGTAGCCCAGACCCGCCAGTATCTCAAGTAGGTTTTCCACCTTCGTAGGGTCAGGCTTTTCATGAACTCTGTATAGGCAGGGATAACCCGCCTTTTCAAGATGCATGGCTACCGTCTCGTTGGCACACACCATAAACTGCTCTATGATGCGATGCGCCACATGCCTCTCGTAGGGCATCACCGCCACAGGCTCTCCGTATTCGTCCACCACCAGCTCAGCCTCAGGCAGGTCAAAGTCTATGCTACCCCTCTCCCATCTCGTCCTTGAGAGTATCCTGTAGAGGTTTTCCATATGCCTGAGTGGTTCCACAAGATAGGCATGCTTGCCCTCCAGGGCTGGGTCTCCCACTATGAGCCTGAGAGCCTCTCCATAGGTAAGTCTCGCCTTACTCCTTATCAAACTTTCGTAAAAGTCATACTGGAGGAGCCTTCCCCTTTCGTCAAAAAGCATCTCACAGGTAAAGGCAAGCCTGTCCTCGCCCGGTTTTAAACTACAGAGCTCCGCAGAGAGTTTTTCAGGAAGCATATGAAGAGCTCGGTCGGGCAGATAGAAAGTAAAGCCCCTTTTGAAAGCTTCTCTGTCTATGGCTGAGCCTTCCTTCACAAAGTAGGAAACATCCGCTATGTGGACCCA
>JBCNVH010000014.1:0-3136 GCA_039630295.1 Aquificaceae bacterium
AAACCGGTGGACTGTGGCGAAAGTGGGTGAAAAGCAAGAATCCCAGACCCTCACCCTCTCGCTTTCTTTCAGGCTCAGATGGTTTCTCTCAAGGATGTCAAAGCAGAAGCAGGTAGGACAGGACTGGGTGCAGGAGGTGCAGGCAAGACATCTTTTTTCTATGTGTTTCCAGTGTTGAGCATCCATCCTCCTGTAGAGCCTCTCCGCAAGCCCATCTTTTTCAAAGTGCTTCTCCATGAGGACCTCCGCCTCCCTGAGCCCTTCTCCCTTCTGCAGGAAGTGCTCTTCTCCTGCTTCCCTCTTGTTCTCCAAAGACTCCAGAAGCACACTCCCCCTCTCCGAGCCAGCCTCAAGGAGAAAGCCATCCTTAAGCTCGGTAATCAGAAGGTCGTAGCCACCCTTTGGCTCGGGACCTGTTCCCATGGTGGTGCAGAAGCAGGTGGAGGTGGCGTAGGTGCAGCTCACCGCCACCACAAAAGCACCTTCTCTTAGCCTTGTGTAGTAAAAGTCGGAGTTTGGGTTTTTTTTGATGAAGACCCTGTCAAGCACCTCAAGGGCAGAAAGGTCGCAGGCTCTCACATCAAAAAAGCAGAAGTTTCCCTCTGGCTCACAGGCTTCAAACTCAAGACCTTCTTCAGAGACTCTAACCTTCATAAGGGTGAGCTCCGGTGGATGCAGGAAAGTCTTCAGGCTGTTGACCGGGTGGGTATAGGTAAAATAGCCCTCCGCCTTCTCAAGGCGGTAAAAGCCTGGCATCTCCACATTTCTGTAGCCAAAGGGGAGCTCTCCAAGGCTTTCCACCTCCGAGTAGAGGATAACCCCCTCCTTTAGCCCTGGAGCTACCAGCCTGTAGTCTTTTTTGAGCCTCAAAAAGAGCTCCTCAAGCCCCTGGTAATTTATGAGGTAGCTTCCACCCTTTCCTTTGCCCTCCATCGTAAGTATTCCTCTATGAAAGGTTCTATATCACCGTCCATGACCGCCTGCACGTTTCCCACCTCCAGCCCCGTCCTTAAGTCTTTTACCATCTGGTAAGGCTGGAAAACATATGACCTAATCTGATAGCCCCAGCCTATATCCGTCTTCTCTCCCTCAAGAGCTCTTTTCTTCTCCTCAAGTTTTTGAAGCTCAAGCTGGTAGAGCTTGGCTTTAAGAAGCTCAAGAGCTCTAAGCCTGTTCTGAAGCTGAGACCTTTCCTGCTGACAGGATACCACAATGCCCGTAGGCTTATGCCTGAGCCTTACCGCAGTGTCCGTTTTGTTCACATACTGACCACCTGCGCCGCTCGCCCTGAAGGTTTCCATCTCAATGTCTTCTTCTCTTATCTCTATGTTTATAGTCTCGTCTATCTGGGGCATGACGCTAACCGAGGCGAAGGAGGTGTGTCTTCTGGCATTGGCATCAAAAGGGGAAATCCTCACCAGCCTGTGAACTCCGTGCTCACCCTTGAGATATCCGTAGGCATAGAGACCTTTTATCAGAAGGGTGGCGCTCTTTATGCCTGCCACATCATCCGGGTTTATGTCCACCACCTCCACCTCATAACCCCTCTTCTCCGCCCACCTTCTGTACATCCTCAGGAGCATGCTTGCCCAGTCGCAGGCTTCCGTGCCACCCGCCCCCGCCTGAACGGTAAGGTAGGCGTTCTTTGCATCCATTTCCTCCGAGAGAAAGGCTCTCACCTCCAGGTCCCTGACAGGCCTTTCGAGCCTCTGGAGTTCCTCAAAGAGCATCTGAAGGGTCTCCAGGTCTTCCTCCCCCGTTGACCCAAGCAGTTCCTCCACATCGGCGAGGGACCTCTCTATCTCCTGGAGCTCCTTTATGTTTTCTTCCAGCCACCTTCTCCTCTGGGTCAGGCTCCTTGCCCTTTCTGGGTCATTCCAGAAGTCTGGGGAGGACATACTTCTGTCTATCTCTTCCAGCTCTTTTTTAAGCGCCTCTGGGTTAAAGGTAGACCTTATGTCCTCAAACTTTTCTTTCAGAGCCTGTAGCTTTTCCTTGACGTCCGCTATCATAGGTATTTAATATAATTCCACCTGGGGAGAAGGCAGGTGAAAAAGTTAGGTGTTAACCCTCATGGAGCTGGGTCCTGAGGTGGAACTTTGCGGAGAAAGCATAAGACCTATGAGAAGAGAAGACCTTCCGGAGGTTCTCCGAATAAGTGGGGAATGTTTTAACTCTGACGCATGGAACAGAAAGGCTTTTGAAAGAGAGCTTGAACTTGATTATTCCTACAGCTTTGTGCTGGAAGAGAGCGGAAAGCTGATAGGCTATGCGGTAGTCTGGAAAATTTTTGAGGATGTTAACCTCATGTCCATAGCCATAAGCAGAGACTACTGGGGTAAGGGCTACGGAAGAAAGCTTATGGCTTTTCTGGTAGAATACTTCAGATATAAGGCAAAAAGGTTTTTGCTCGATGTGAGGAAGTCCAACATAAGAGCGATAAGGCTATATCAATCTCTTGGTTTTAAAATAGTCTCGGAGAGGCGAAAATACTATTCGGACGGCGAGGATGCCTTCCAGATGCTCCTCGAGCTGGAGGAGGTGAAGGATGGAAATAAAGGGAAGACCCCTGAAGCTACTTCTTTCGGAGGAGAGCATAAGGAACAGGGTTAAAGAACTGGCGGAGGACATAGAAGGACACTTCTCTGAACCCTTTCTTCTGGTGAGCCTCCTCAAGGGTGCTTTCATTTTCACCGCAGACCTGATAAGGAATTTTAACCTTCCTGTGCAGGTGGACTTTATGTGGGTTTCCAGTTACGGCTCTTCTCAGGAAAGCCAGGGGCATATAAAAGTGGTCAAGGACCTGGAGAGAGACATTGAAGGTCTTAGGGTCCTTTTGGTGGATGACATTCTGGATACAGGCTACACCCTTGTGGAGGTTTACCGCCTCCTTGAACTAAAGGGCGCAAGGGAAATAAAAACCTGCGTGCTACTGGATAAAAAAGAAAGGCGAAGGGTGAACTTCAGGGCAGACTTTGTGGGTTTTGAAGTGCCAAACCTCTTTCTGGTAGGCTACGGGCTTGACTGGGACGAGGAAGGAAGAAATCTGAGAGGTATATACGCGGTGACATAAGTCAACTGTGGACATACGTTGCTAATCTACCGCTTGGCGTTGTCTATCTTTTTTCCAGCCTGA
>JBCNVH010000015.1:0-5439 GCA_039630295.1 Aquificaceae bacterium
ATACGGAATTCCTGTAAGGTATGTGATAAGACCGGAGGAGGGAGAACTACCAGAGGGTCGGGCTTACGAGGGACGAGGGTTTTTGATAACCTCTGGACGTTTCGACCTTATGAACTCGGAGGAGGCACAGAAAGCCATAACCTCCTGGCTCAAAGATAAGGGGCTTGGAGACTTCAGGATAACTTACAGGTTAAGAGACTGGAACATATCTCGCCAGAGATACTGGGGCACGCCCATACCGGTAGTTCATTGCGACCACTGTGGAATAGTTCCGGTGCCGGAGGAAGAACTTCCCGTCTTACTGCCCGAGAAGGTAGAAATAACCGGACAGGGTAACCCCCTCGAAGGGGTGCGAGAGTTTGTGGAGACCAGATGCCCCAAATGCGGTTCACCTGCCAGGAGAGAAAGGGATACCATGGACACCTTCTTTGACTCCAGCTGGTATTTCTTGAGGTTCTGCGACCCCAAAAACCAGAGTATGCCCTTCTCACCCGAGAAAGTAGAATTCTGGATGCCAGTGGACTTCTACATAGGTGGCATAGAGCATGCGGTTCTACACCTTCTTACGCCCACTTTTTGCCAGAAGTTCCTCTACGACCTGGGGCTTGTAAGGGACAAAGAACCCTTCCTCAGACTTATAACTCAGGGTATGGTGTTGAAAAGATGGGTTAGCGTGGAGGCTTACCTGAGGTATCTTCAGGATAAATACGGTATTTATAGCCTCGAAGATAGAGACCTTCAGGAACTTATAAGGCTCGTGGAAGAGGACAGAGAGCTCCTGAAACTTCAGAGGTAAAGGCTTGGATAGCTTTCCCTTCTTAGAGAGGCGGTCAGCAATAGAAAGGAACAGCCCAGAGCAAGGAGCTGAAAGCTCCAGAAGCTAAATAGTTTGAGGTAGGCAAAGTTAGGGTTAAGGTAGAGAAGTAGAAGCCCCGAGAGGTTGTCAAGAAAAGAGAGGAAGAAGAGAGAAAAACCCAGAAGAAGGGTTTTACTTCTGCTTATACCCTCAAAGGGTAAAAGGTGGGCTAAGGCAAAGGCGTATATTGCCATGGCAACCAGATGGGGGTAGAAGACCTTAAAAAAACCCTCAAAACTCTTCCTCTTTATAAAAAGCTCAGGATTTCCAAGAAAGTAGTCTTTTATACCCTGCACACCAAAACCCATCTTTGCATGAAAGTTAAGAAAATTGGAAAGGAGAAAAAAAAGAGAAAAGAGCGAGAATACAAGGACCAAAAGTTTCAGAGATTCGGGTCTAGGCGTTCTGGAGTTTTTGCCCATCAGGAGACCGTAAAAGGTCAGAAGCCATGCGAGGAAGAAGGCAACTTGGTAAAGCAGAAAGCCAAGGATTTTCAGAAAGGCAGAGAGGAGAGACAATTAATAGCACCAGAAAGTCGGAGGATAGGTAAAAAAGGGCAAAAAGACTTGTGAAAATTATAAGAGAGAGCCTAACTTCTGAGACCAATGGGTTAGGTTCAAAAGAGAGAAAAGCACCAGAAGAACCATACCTTGTAAGAACACGCCCACATGAAAATCCTCAGATATCTGGGCTATGGAAACCCTCTCGCCCAGCTGTGGGTCCACAAAAAAGTAGGACCTGAGAGCTTCTTGAGAAAAGCCATACTTTGAGTAAAAGTGGAGGAAAGAAGCAACCCAGAAAAGGAAAGAAAAGAGCATGAAGAAAATCACCGCGTAAAAGAGAGCTCTGTTTTTTCTTATGTCCGCAGATATAAAAAACCTCATCTCTGAGCGAAAAGCACCTGCCAAAGAGCAAGCACCTTGCGAGCGTTGTCCGTTATAGCCCTTGCGGTAAGGGTTGCCCCTGTTATGTTGGGTATGTCCCTTTTGAGTTTTATCTGGTCTTTACCCATCTGTTTACCCGTAAAGAGCTTTAGCCACTGGTCTTCCGGCATGTATTCAAGAGGTTCGTAGAAAGCAAGGACCTCAACCACATCCAGCTTACCTTCGGGTGTAATGGTGTAGAGCACCACCTCCGGGTGGGTCCTGACCCTGTGCACATCCGCATAAGCGTAAGCCACCACCTGCCCTCCTCTCTTCACCACATACCAGGAGGCAAGCCTTGTATCCATCTTGAGGCCGGAGCTCTTCTGAATTTCTTCCACCTGCTCCTTCGTGAGGGTTATATTCCTAACCTCTATATGGGCGTTAGGGTAAATCTTTGAAAGTGCCTGTTCTGGCTTTTTAAACTCTTTTGCAATAAGAGGGCTAAAGAAAAGGACAAGAAAAAGAAGTTTTGACATGCGAACCTCCATGTTAATACTATAATTTAAAAGCCCCCTCCTCAAAGAAGGGGACCAAGCAAAAAGAAGAGCCCTCAGAACATAAAGCCCAGGGTGAGCCTGTATTCCTTTTCATCTCTTTTTGGTCTGCTGTAGTCAAGTTTTGCATAGTCCGCCTTTATAGCCACCAGAGGATGGGGCTTGTAAGCTATGCCAAGGTTGTAAACCTTTAGCCTGTTACCAGCGGGTTTCAGGTAACCCTGAGGCACCTTGCTATGTGTGTCAAGGTCTTCATATATGCCAAAAACATAGAGCTCCTGGTTATCAGGTCCAAAAAGTCTAAACATGTCGTAGGCTACCTGAAGGTAGTATCCCTTTTGCTCCTTCGGCATGATGTTGTTTCGGTTTGCTCCAGTGCCCGGGTTCTGAAGGTTGTTCCCAAAAAGGTCCTGAGATACTTTTAAGGCATCCTCCACTTTTACATAAGCACCCACAAACCTCACATCCCAGCCTGCATGTTGCCACCAGAGATGGGGAAGGAGCATGGTTACAGAACCAACCTTCGTGCCCCTTCTTAAGCCAAGTCCTGAATCTGAACCACCCTTGGACTGTATATCACCCGTCCAGAAGGAACCGCCTACGGTAAGGTTTAGTGGCAGGTTTATGTCAACCCTTCCGGTATAGCCCAGCCTGTCCATAACCGCCCTTGCACCTCTCTGCCGGGCGGTCTTTATAGGCTCGAGCACACTGTATCCACCACCACCCCTGAGCATGAGACCGTTGGTCAAGTAGAACCTGTAGTCCACAGGACCGAGCGTGCCGTAAACACCAAGACCCATCTCCTCCCAGGTAGACATGGCAATCCTTCTTTCAAAGAAGGGTCTCTCAGCAGAGGGGAAAGTGGGTGGTTCATGCACCTCGTTCACTATACCTACGGGCATAAGAAGCAAGCCACCCCTTAAACCAAACTCAGGTCTGAACTGATAGTCAAGGTAAGCAAGCTCCGCCTCTAAATCTCTGCCTGTGCCGTGCTCCCCAGAGGTGGAAGCATGCTCCAGCTCAAGCTCCGAGTTAAACTTGAGCTTCTCATTAAAAGCATAACCGAGGTAAAGGATAAGCCTCTGCATGTTAGCTATGTTTTTAGCCCCACCCCTTGCATCCACATCGTTATGTCTAAAAAGGAGCTCTCCATAACCACCTATAGAAACACCTCTGGGGTTGAAGTGCACCTTTGAGGCTGCGGGACCTAATCCAGAGTAAGACTTAATCTCAAGTTGAGGCATGGCAATCTCAAGCCTGAGTTTGCGTATCTCCTCCTTGAGAACTTCTGTCTCCTCTTTGTCTCCTCCGCCCTTTTCTGTTCCTCCTTTAACCTCTGAACTTCCTGCTGTAAGAGCCTTATCTGCTCTTCCAGCTGTCTTATGCGTTCATCCACAGGTTGGGCAAAAAGGCTACCCGAGAGAACTACAGTAGCAAGCAGGACCTTCCTCATAGAAGCACCTCCATAAATAGAAATTGAAATTGGATAGCAATATTTTAAAGATAGGTAAAAGCCTTGTCAATATGATAAAAATCATAAAAGACGGTTTACCACCCAGGGCGTGAGGCTATAATTTAATACCGCATGGGGTATAGAATTCTGGAGGAAAGGGCTGGGGTGGAGGCAAACCTTCTAACTGGGAAGGTAAACCCCTTTTTGTATAAAGTTTGGTTTTTAGAGGATGTGCTGGAGCTCGTGGAAGAGCTTAAGCTCTCCGTCCAGAAGGGCAAGGCCGGTTTTGTAGTTAGACCTTCGCAGGCACCTCGTAGGATAAGACACGCAGGTTTTGAACTTCTTGTAAACAAATACGTAGACATAGAGAATATATTGGAGGAGCTAGGAGAACCATACTCCACCATCATCCTCAAAAGGCTCTTTCTGGAAACGGATAAGGTGGTGATGAACTATCTTGGGCTGGAAAGTAAGAGGGAAGCCAGAGAGCTGGTAAGAACCTCCGTCAACAAGGCATACTCAAGAATACGCAGGTATATGGGGCATGAGCCATAAATTTGAGTCTTGTATTATAAAGTCAGAATCAGAAAAACTCTTTACTTTTGACATCCCAAGTGAAAAAGGCTATAATTAAAACCAAGGGTTTAGTCTGGCAATTCAACCCACAAAAATGACAACACAATGCCCCTGCCTGAGGAAGGAAGAGGATGAAAGTTTTAATCTTATCCGGGGGAAGTGGCACAAGGCTGTTTCCCTTATCCAGAGATAGATATCCTAAACAGTTTTTGAGTATATTTGGTGGTAAAAGCTTGCTCCAGAAAACAGTTGAAAGAGCTTTACTTATATCCGGCTTCCTTGAGGATATAATCTTTCTCTCAAATAGAAATTACCTCAATCATATAAGGAATCAGGTTGAGGAGTTGTTCGGAGCTTATCCTAAACATGTGGTTTTAGAGCCAGTTAAGAGAAATACTGCGCCAGCTATTGTTCTGGGTTTAGTGTGTATGTTAGAGAAGGGGATATTAAAAGAGGACGAACCCGTGTTGGTGCTGCCTTCGGATCATATAGTTTCACCTGTGGATAAGTTCATAGAGGTCGTGAAAAGGGCGGAGCCGGTTGCGGAAGAAGGATACATGGTCACCTTTGGTATAAAACCTACAAGACCGGAGACGGGTTATGGATACATAGAAGCGGATAAAGTTTGCTTAGGTTCAGGATATAGGGTTAAACTATTTCATGAAAAACCTACCTTGGAAAAGGCAAGAGAATATCTTCTGGCGGTTAACTTCTTCTGGAATAGTGGTATGTTTTGCTTTACACCCAGGACCTTTTTTGAGGAACTTAGGCTTTATTGTAAGGATATCTACACCCAGATAGAAGGTAAAGAATTTGAAGAGATAAAGGAAGGTTTTGAGAACATACCAGACATTTCCATAGATTACGCCATTATGGAAAAGACAGAGAGGGCTGTGGTTATCCCCATGGAGCTTTACTGGTCTGACGTGGGCTCTTTTGATGCAATATGCAAGGTGCTGGAAAAGGACGAAAACCAGAACGGAGTAAGCGGTGAATATGTGGGTATAGATTCAGAGAACAACCTGATAATAACCACGGGTAAGCCTGTGGCTACTGTAGGAATAACGGACACCATAGTGGTCAGCACCGATGATATGACTGTAGTTATAAAAAAAGGACAGAGCCAGCAAACAA
>JBCNVH010000016.1:0-12034 GCA_039630295.1 Aquificaceae bacterium
GGAGAGCAAGAGGGTAGTGGAGGAAATGGTAAGCCTCCTGGGAGGTGTGGATGCTTTCCTGCACCTGTCGAGCCCCTATGAAGCCACGCCCCTGGAAGTTTTGAAAGAGGAGCAGATAGACCTTCACTTTAAACCCATAGCCCAGGCTTTCCTCGCCATAGGTAAGGAAATATACCCCTACATGCTCCAGAACACAGGCGATGTGAAGGGCAGGCTTATAGCCTTTGGAGACTGGGCTACCAACACCACACCTTATAGAAACTACTCCGCCTACTTTATAGCCAAGGGTGCCCTCCACACGGCGGTTAAGGTGCTGGCAAAGGAGCTCGCCCCCCATGTGCTTGTAAACGCCATAGCCCTTGGACCTACTCTAAGACCTCCAGACATACCCGAAGACAGGTGGCAGGAATATATAAACAGAACACCTCTGAAAAGACCCGTATCTATGCAGGATGTGGTCAAGCTCACCCACTACCTTCTTGAGGTGGAAAGCATGACGGGTGAGATTATCACCTTAGACAGTGGAAGGCATGTGGCGGGGGAATGCGCGTAAGGTTGTGGTGCTTTTCAGCGGAGGTGTGGAAAGCACCTGCCTGCTTTATAACTACCTTATGCAAGGCTGGCTAACTTACCCTCTCTATGTGAAGGCAGGTTATCCCTGGGAAAGGCTGGAGCTGGAAAAAGCCAGAGGGCTCTGGCTCTTTGTAAAAGGTGACTACAGAAACCTCATGCCTATGAGGGTCAGCACCCTTATGAACCCGGAGCGACCAGAAGGGAGAGGTCACGAAAAAGACCTCTACATACCTATAAGAAATCTCAGTCTTGTAACCACCGCCAGTCTTTACGCTATCAGGAAGGGCATAGAGGGTATAGCCCTTGGAAGCTTAGGCATTTACCCCTTTCCGGACAACAATGCGGAATACCTGCAGAGCCTTGAAAAGCTCATCGGGCTAAAGGTATTTACCCCCTTTATGGGCATGCACAAGCAGGAAGTGATAAGGAAGTTTCTCAAGGTTGTCCCCTTCGAGAGGACCCTTTCCTGCATAAACCCAAAGAGGATAGGAAGGAAGATAGAAGCCTGCAGAAGCTGTCCAAAGTGCAAAGAGAGAGTGGAAGCCTTCAGTCTAATCTGAGCTCAGGCTCAGGTTGTATAAACTTTCCCTCCGGAACTCATCCCTCTCATGGGGGTAGTCGGTCCGGTAGTGGACGCCCCTGCTCTCTCTCCTCCAGAGGGCACAGCTCAGGGTCGCCAGTGCTACCAGGCTTATGTCAAGGAGCTGTCTGTTTTCCACAGTAGGTTCCCAGACCCTCCAGCCCTCCAGCCAGCTCCTGACAGTGTGGAGAGCTCCTCTCAGCTCCTCTCCTCTCCTTTCAAGCCCGCAAGCTTCCCACATGAGCCTTCTGAGCTCCTCAAAGTGGTAAGAAGGTTTGTGTTTTCCTTCTCTTGCGTTCTTTATTTCTCTTTTTTGGAGGTCTTTGTGGGTATAGAGGTCGTGAAAGACTCTGTAGGCAGTTCTGTAGCCAAAGACCACACCCTCCAGCAGAGAATTAGAAGCCAGACGGTTGGCACCATGCACACCTGTGCAGGCACACTCTCCTACCGCGTAAAGACCCTCAAGGGTGGTCTTGCCGTAGCTGTCTACCTCCACACCACCTATGAAGTAGTGCGCGGCAGGTGTTACAGGGATGGGTTCTCTCTCCGGATCGTAGCCCCTTTCTCTGAGCATGGCGTATATGGTAGGAAACCTTTCCCTGAGGTGAACGCCCTTTTCCCTTATAGGTCTCATATCCAGAAATACCTCATCACCCTCCCTTATTTTTCTATAGATTGCCCTTGCCACCACATCCCTGGGCTGGAGCTCTTCCACAAACCTTTCTCCCCTTCCGTCAAGAAGCACTCCCCCCTCACCCCTCAACGCCTCTGATAAAAGTATGCTCGTGTTCTTTACCACAGTGGGGTGGAACTGGACAAACTCGGGGTTGAGGAGGTTAAGACCCTTCCTTAAGGCAATGCCCAGAGCATCACCCCTTACCCTAACCGGGTTTGAGGTATGCAGAAACATGCTGGCTGCACCGCCAGTGGCAAGCACAAGAGCTCTCGTCCTTATGAGCCTAAGACTTCCATCGTAGTAAAGCAGCCCTTCCACCCGCTCTTCACCCAGAACCTCTTGAAGTTCACCCATGAGCACCCTTATGTTCAGCTTTTTTATCCTCTCCCAGAGTGCCTGGTATATGGCTTTACCCGTGTAGTCTTTAACCTTGTAAACCCTCGGAAAAGAATGCCCCCCTTCCAGGGTGGTCTCCGGGTCAAAGTGCACACCCCACCTCTTCAGGTCGGCAAGCCTCTGTATACCCTCTTCCACCAGAACCCTTAATGTGTCCTCTCTACATAGACCCCTTCCCGCCCTCTGGGTGTCAAGGATGTGGAGGTAAGGGCTATCCTCAGGGTGAAGGGCGCAGGCTATACCGCCCTGTGAGTAGTAAGTGTTGCCCATGCCCCTTGTAAGTATCAATGGCTCCACCCCCAGCTCTTTGAGCACTATGGCGGTTGTCAGACCCCCTATTCCACTACCGCATACCACCACATCCGCCTTTTCCTCTGAAAGCCTGGAAGTGTCAAAGCTAAGAAAATACGCCATGCCTCCTGTGTATTTCCACTATGAGGTCAGCGAGCCTCTTAGGGTCGTGCCTCACAAAGTCCTCCTTTTCACCTATTAGGTCCTCCGCATAAACTTCTATGCCTTCCTTCGCTATTCTGGCTATGTCAGGTATTACTGGTTCCTGTCTCTGCTCAAGGTATCTCCTGAGCATCTGGTCCGAGGGCATCCGGGTGTTTACCACTGCCACATCCACCTTATCTATACCTGTGTAATCCCTGAAGGCTTTTATGTGCTCATAGGCGGTAAAAGCATCCGTCTCACCAGGTTGGGTCATGGCGTTAACCACGAAAACCCTCAGGGCTGGTGACTGCAAAACCGCCTCTCTTATATCTCTTATGAGGAGGTTGGGAATGATGCTTGTGTAAAGGCTACCCGGTCCAAAAATTATCATATCCGCGGACTCTATCTTTGCCACCGCATCGATGGGGGCTTTGACTTCCTCCGGCTCTATCCATATCTTTTCAATCTTTACCTTATCCAACTTCCCGTATTCGGTTATCTCTTCCTCACCACATATCACCCTTCCATCACTGAACCTGGCACAGAGCTGAACACTTTCAAGGGTTGCGGGAATTATCTCACCTTTTGTTCTGAGTATCTGTGAAGCTATGTTTACAGCCTGCAGGAAACTGCCGGTTATCTCGGTAAGAGCTACAAGGAAAAGGTTGCCGAAGGCGTGCCCGTCCAGCTCTCCACCGGAGAACCTGAACTGGAAAAGCTCGCCTATAATGTCCTCGCTCTCGGAGAGGGCAACGATGCAGTTTCTTATGTCTCCTGGTGCGGGCACGTTGTAAAGCTTTCTTAGCCTGCCCGTGCTACCCCCACTGTCCGCAACAGTTACAACCGCAGATAGGTCTTCTATATCCCTTCCCACCTTTTCTTTCAGACCCCTTAGAAGGGTAGAAAGCCCCGTTCCTCCTCCTATTGCCACGAGTTTCATGTTAACCTCCTTGAAATTTTCAAGTGGCTAAATATTTTAAAGCATTATGGTCAAACTTAACCTAAAAGAGATATTCAAAACTAAAAACAGGTTTATAGGAAGCTACCGTTTTAAACCGGAGGATATAGGTCTGCCCTCGGACCTGGGTGAGTTAAAAGAACCTGTGGAGGTATACCTGGAGATAACCAGAGAAAAGGGTGGATACAGGGTTCATATGGAGATGGAAGGCAGTGTGGTGCTCCAGTGTAGCAGGTGCCTCACCCTCTACCAGAAGGACATATCCAGGGAGGAAAGCATAAGAATAGAGCCCTACCCGACAGGAGATGTTGTTTACCTTAAACCTTCTGAGCTCGATGTGTCCTTTTATGAGGATGAAGAAGCCTTTGACCTTACAGGTCTTGTAAGAGAGCAGATAATCCTTAACATACCCACAAAGCCCCTTTGCAGTCCTGAATGTGCGCCTCAACCTGCCTCCGAAGAGGGAGTTGCAACCCTCGGAGATCTCTTCAAAAGGGTTAATGTGTTATAATAAGGAAATCCTTATAAACCCACGGAGGCGATAAAATGGCTGTTCCAAAGAGGAAGACTTCCAGGTGGAGAAGAGACCAGAGAAGGGCTCAGAACTTTTTTTCCAAACTCACTACCCTTTCTCTTGCTACATGTCCCAACTGTGGAGAGATGATGATGCCACACAGGGCATGCCCTTACTGTGGTTACTATAAGGGAAGAGAAATCCTCAGGACTTCATGACAAGAATAGCGGTAGATTGTATGGGGGGGGACTACGCCCCCGAGGAGATAGTAAAGGGTTGCATTCTGGCTTATAAAGAGCTGGGTATTGAGAGCCTGCTGGTAGGGGATGAGAAAAAAATAAAACACATACTCCACCGGGAAGATTTCGGAGACGGGCTTGAGGTGGTGCACGCACCCGATGTGGTTCAGATGCAGGAAGCACCCTCAAACGTGCTTAAGAAAAAGGGTTCTTCTCTATATGTGGCCGGGAAGATGGTAAGAGAGGGCAGGGCGGACGGTCTTGTCTCCGCCGGCAACACGGGAGCCGTGCTTACAGTGGGTAAGTTCATAATAGGCTCTATAGGAGAGCTCGAAAGACCTGCCATAGGTGTGGCACTACCAAACCCAAAGGGCAGGACGGTGCTGATAGATGTGGGTGCCAACGTGGACTGCAAGCCCCTCCACATGCTTCACTTTGCGGTCATAGGACACACTTATGCGGAGGAAATACTGGGCATAAAGAGTCCAAGGGTGGGTATACTGAGCATAGGTGAAGAGGAGGGTAAGGGTAACGAGCTGGTAAGAGAAACCTACCCCCTCCTGAAGTCAAGCAGGCTCAACTTTCTTGGCAATGCGGAAGGTAGAGACATATATGCGGGCACCTTTGATGTGATAGTTTGCGATGGCTTTGTGGGCAATGTGATATTGAAAGCCAGCGAGAGTCTGGGTTTTGCTGTTTTGCAGATGATAAAAGAGGAAGTGCAAAAGAGCCTTCTGGCAAAGATAGGAGCTATCCTGATGAAGCCTGCTCTCAACAATTTCAGGAAAAAGGCGGACTTTACCGAGTATGGTGGCATACCCCTTCTGGGTGCAAAAAAGCCGGTTATCATCACCCACGGAAGGGCTAACGCAAAGGCTATAAGGAATGCCATAAGAGTAGCAGACGAGTTTCTGACCCACCACTTTAACGAGCGCCTTTCTCAAAACCTGAAGAGCCTTATACCCCAAGAGGTAAAAGCCTGATGGGTATAACGGTAAAGGGTCTTGGCTACTACACTCCTCAGAGGGTGCTTACCAACTTTGACCTTGAGAAAATGGTGGACACATCCGACGAATGGATTATCACCAGAACGGGCATAAGGGAAAGGAGATTGGCGGAGGAAAGCCTTGTGGAAATGGCACACAAGGCAAGTCTCAGGGCTCTTGAGGATGCCGGCTTAAAGCCCGAAGACCTGGACCTCATACTTCTGGCTACCCTTACGCCGGACCTGGGCTTTCCTGCCAGTGCCTGCCTTTTACAGGCAAGACTCGGTGCGGAGAAGGCTTTTGCCCTTGACCTTTCTGCTGCCTGTAGCGGTTTTCTTTACGGGCTTGAGTTAGCAGGCGGGATGCTCTCTTCTGGGAGGGTGAAAAGGGTTTTGCTGGTGGGTGCGGAGAGGCTCTCTCAAATCGTAGACTGGACCGACAGGGCAACCTGCGTCCTCTTTGGAGATGGTGCGGGGGCTGTCCTTCTATCCGAGGAGGGCGAGGGTGAGCTTTTAGCTTCTGTCATGAAGTCTGATGGAAATTACTGGGAGATACTGTATGCGGAAAGATGCGGACATATAAGGATGAAAGGTAAAGAACTTTTCAAGCTGGCGGTGCGTTTCATGGCGGAGGTGTGCGAGGAAGTGCTTCAGAGGGCTGGTGTTTCTGTGGAAGAGGTGGACCTGGTAGTTCCCCATCAGGCAAACATAAGGATAGTGCAGGCACTTGCGGAGAGGTTAGGTATACCCACAGAAAAGGTTTATTCCAACATACACCGCTACGGGAACACCAGTGCCGCTTCCATACCTATAGCCCTCTGCGAAGCCAGAGACGAGGGGAGGTTAAGAAGAGGTGACCTTATTCTCCTCACCGCCATGGGTGGTGGTCTTACCTGGGGAGCAAGCCTTTTGAGGTTTTGAGGTGAAGTTCGATGCAGTTGTGGTGGGTGCAGGTCCTGCAGGGGCTTCCTGTGCCTATCACCTTTCAAGGTCCGGTCTAAAGGTCCTGCTTCTGGAGAAGGAAAGGTTGCCAAGGTTCAAGCTCTGCGCGGGATGTCTGTCTGCAAGAACCCTCCAGCTCTTACCGGAGGGATACGAGGGGCTTCTCCTGAACAGGATAAGGTCGGGAAGGCTGGGCTTTAGAGCTCTTGAGGAGGTAAGGGTAGAAGCCGGAGAAGAGATAGCCTACATAGTGGACAGGAGTTTATTCGACCACTTTTTGGTCAGGAAGGCTCAGGAGAGGGGAGCGGAGCTTATGGAGGCAGAGTTCCTTGGTTTCGAGGTTGAAAGGGGGGGCTACAGGGTTTTCAGCTCAAAGGGTAGCTTCAGGACAGGGTTTATCCTGGGTGCGGACGGTGCCCACTCAAGAACTGCAAGGCTTCTCGGTTTTCAAAGGAAGAGCTCCTATAGAAGTCTTGAGCTCTTCACAGAGGGCAGGCTTGAGGAAGAGGTTCTTATAGAGATAGGCTGGGTAAAGAGGGGCTACCTCTGGCTTTTTCCGAAAGGTGACGGTGTAAGCCTGGGAGTAGCCACCACAGGCAAAGAGGACCTGTTAAAAATCCTCGGAGCATACTCCGCCCTCAGGGGTTTAAAATACAGGCATCCCAGGGGTTGGCACATACCCTTTTTAGAAAAGGAAAGAGATCTTGCCCTTGGCAAAGAGAGGGTGCTTCTGGTAGGCGACGCCGCTGGAATGGCTGACCCCCTGCTTGGAGAGGGCATATACTACGCCCTCTGGGCTGGAAAGCTTCTCTCGGAGGCGGTCCTTAAAGAGCCCTCAGAACCCTTGAGAGCTTACAGAAGGCTTCTGAAACCTCTACTGGAGGAGCTTTTCCATGCGGGAAAGATAGCCAGGCTGGCTTATCTCTTTCAGAGAGTAGCCTACAGGATGGGTAAGGAATACGCCCTCAGGAGCTTCTACAGGGTTCTCAGAGGAGAGGAAAGCTACAGGAACCTATACAGGAAGGGATGGTTGGGTTTTCTCAGGCACTTGACCGGGGAAGGCTTCTCCGCTATATTCAGAAGTCATGAGAGGGGGAAGTATAGGTATAGTCTTTAGCCTCGGGCTGGCTTTTGCAAACCCTGAGAACCTGGTCCTCACCGCCCTAACCTATATGGAAAGACCCTACCAGTTTGGCGCTAACGAGCTCTACAGGATGGACTGTTCCGCCTTTGTTCAGAGGGTTTTTGAGGTCAACGGTATAAGGCTTCCCAGAAGCACTGCGGAGCAGGCTCAGATTGGCGTGCCCGTTGAGCCCAAGGAGCTAAGACCTGGAGACCTGCTTTTCTACAGCACCTACAGGAGGGGTCCTTCCCATGTGGGTATATACATAGGAAAGGGTAAGATGGTTCATGCCAGCGAGGGCATGGGTATAACGGTAAGCAGGGTAGAAGACCCTTACTGGCAGAGGAGATTTCTCTTTGCCAGAAGAGTTATAACCGGCACTCTGGCGGATAACAAAAGGGTGAAAGTTGAGAGAACTCCATCCGGCAGAGACGATATAGGAGACCTGATTTTCATACTCAGTAGCAGGTAAAGGCTGGTCCAAAACCTTTCATATGCTGTGTTAAAATTAAATGGCGATGTTAAAGCTGTTCCTCCTTTTACTCCTTGTCTCCTGCCTTTCCTTCTCAAAGGAACTCCTCCTTGCTTCAACCTACCCCCTTTACTACCCTTTAAGGCACATGGCTGGTGAAAGGTTTGAGGTGGACCTTCTCATAAAGGCACCCGCAGACCCTCACCACTACGAGCTCAAACCCGAGGACATGAAAAGGCTTCAGAGGTCAAAAGTGTTCTTTTATCTCGGCGTGGAGGGCTGGGAAAGGAGGGTGGCAGGCAAGGTCTTGAAAGAAGGGGCGGTTGCCCTCTATCAGGGTGTGGAATTTATCAGGGTTGGAAAACACGCTGACCCCCATGTGTGGCTCTCTCCAAAAAGCTACACAAGGCTTGTGGAAAACATGAGGGACGAGCTCCTGAGGATAGACCCTGCAGGAGGTGAACATTACAGGAAAAGGTCTGAAGAGTTTTTGAAAAGACTTAAAAGCCTTGATGAAGAATACAGAAAAACCCTTCAGAGCTGTCAGAGCAAAACTCTGGTAATTACCCATCTTTCCACCCTTTACTTAGCCAGAGACTACGGTCTTGAAGTGGTTGGACTGAGGGGTGTGCATGCGGAGGAAGAGCCAAAGCCCTCGGAGATAAGGAAAATAGTGGAAAAATTGAAAAGTTCGAGGGTCAAAGCCATCTTCTCCGAGATAGGTTACGATGAAAGGTTTGCCAGAAGGCTTGCAAAAGAAACAGGTGCAAAGGTCCTTACCTTTAACTCTTCTCTCTTTCCTGAAGAGGTGCAGGATGATTACTTTTCCCTCATGAGAAAAAACCTTAAAAGGCTTTCAGAGGGTCTGGGTTGTCAGACAAGGTGATCGAGGTAAAGGACCTCCACTTCCGCTACAGAGCTGAAGAGCCACTGATAGAGGGTTTGAGTTTTGAGGTTCAAAGGGGTGAGTTCTTTGGCATCCTCGGACCAAACGGTGCGGGCAAAAGCACCCTTCTTAAGCTGATACTGGGTTTTTTAAAACCACAGGCTGGTGAGTTAAGAATCTTTGGCGAAAGACTGGAGACCTTCTCTCAATGGAAAAGGGTGGGATACGTGCCCCAGAGGTTCTCCGTGGAAAGAAGCTTTACGGGCAATGTGGGGGAACTTCTAAGGGCGGTGGCACCAAAGGAAAGGGTTGGCTGGATTATAGCCTTCCTCCACCTTGAAAACCTGCTTAAAAGACCCTTCGTTAAACTGTCCGGTGGTGAACAGCAGAAGGTGCTCTTAGCTCTTGCCCTTACCACAAATCCGGAGCTCCTCCTTCTTGACGAACCCATGACCGGTCTTGACATTCACGCACAGGAACACATACAGCAGGTTTTGAAAGATATATCTAAAGAGAGGACGGTGGTGGTTGTTTCGCATGACCTGGGCTTTGTGTTGAAGAACGCCACAAGGGTTCTGTGTCTTGGCATGCCTTTCTGCAGGGTTATAAGACCGAGGGAGTTTGAGGGTATAATCAGGGAGCTCTACCGGCTTCACTGAAACCAATAGTATAACCCTCAAGGGTAAAACTAAATACCTAAGTCTCTTGCCTGCTCCTCTGTTAGGTGTCTGTCTTCCCTGGCTTCTCTCTCAAGAGCTTCGCATCTGTCAAGCAGTTCTTTCAGCCTTATGGGTGCCTCTGTGAGGGGTAGGGAAGAGTCGTATATCTCACCCTTTACACCGCATTCTCTAAAGGCTTCATAGAGCATCCTGAGACCCTTCTCTGCCTCCGGTCCGTTCCTGCGCACGACCCATATCCAGCCGGGGTCAAGCTTGCCTTCTCTGTGTAGGTCCCTTATGGCATTGGCTACACCCTCACCAAGCGTCACATCTATCCTGGTGTTGTTGGCAGTTCCACCACAGACTAAGACACCCCTTATGCCTGGCTTGGAGAGGATTATACGGGTTATTTTATACATCTTCTCCGCAGGGGGGTTTCCTCCTATGTCGGTGAAGTTGGCAGGCTTTAGTCCCATGGCGTAGGTAGTTTCTATGGTCACTGTGGAGCCCCCACCACCAAAGGTCATCATGGCTATGTCCCCATCTACCTCCACATAAGAACCTGCCTTACCCCTGTGGTCGTCCCTGTCAATGAGAGAAGCCTCTATTTCTCTCTCGGTGGGTGGTCTTTTCATGGCGCTTCTGACGCCGTATATCTTGGCAGGTGGCACGCTGGCGTCATCATCTATGGTTACCACCGCATCAAGGGCAAGCACCCTCTGTTTTCCACCCACATCACATATGGCAAGGGGGTTTATCTCCAAGAGCCTTGCCTCCGCTTCCCAGAAGGCTTTCCACATGCTGGTAATAACTTCCGAGAGCTCTCTCAGCACACCCATATACTCGGCAGGAAAACCGAGCTCAAGAAGGTAATTTCTCACCATGTGAGGGTATAGCCCTTTTATAGGGTCTATTGTCCAGCTCTTTACTCTGTTCCGGAGGCACTTCCTCTATGTCCATACCGCCCTCAAGGCTCAAGGTCACCACGGGCGCCCTTACCTCAGTCGAGTAAGTAATAGAAGCATAAAGCTCCTTCAGTATGTTCGCCTTCTCCGTTACCAGCAATCCAACGGGCATTTCGCCGTAAACAGGATAGTTGAGAAGAGCGTTGAAGGTTTCTATGGCTTCATCAGAGTTCTTACAAAGCTTTACCGCCCCTGCCTTACCTCTTTTACCTACCAGCACCTGAGATTTTATTACGCACTCCCCCAGCTGGTTGATGAAGTTTACTATATCATCACTCAGGTGGTCTCCGAACATGAACCTGGGTGTGGGAACACCGTATTTCCTAAAGAGCTTTTCATAAGCTTCGTATTCATACAGGTTCATTCTCTACCTCCTGTCAAAATAGTGTGATAAAAATTATACCATCTTGCGGAGATTGAGCCTGCCTATATTAACCCTGAGCTCCTGAGACAAATTAAACCCTTGGTAGCCAGGCACTTTGTAAATATTTGACAACAGCTCGCTGCGCTCTACAAAACTTTGGTTAGTTCTTATGTTTTCCTCCTTACCTTATAAAGTCCTTGTCCTACGCATACTTGAGAATTTTCAAACAGTCTCCCAAAGCTCCTTGACTGAAAGGGTTTTTGTTGATATAATTTCTAACCTTTAGAGCCGGTAGCTCAGTCGGCAGAGCAACGGACTTTTAATCCGTGGGTCGCGGGTTCGACTCCCGCCCGGCTCATACTGCAAGCCTCTCAAGCTCCCTTCTCTTTATTATTTCAATGTAACCCCTCTCCGCGTTTATAATGCCCTGCTTTTTCCACTTGCTCATCACCCTTATGGTGGTTTCCACAGTTGTGCCTGTCATCTCCGCAATGTCCAGCCTGGTCAGGGGTGCATCTATGACGATAACATCTTCATATTTCTTGCCTATGCGGTCCGCAATCTCAAGGAGCACCTTTGCTATCCTTTCCTCCACCTTACCTCCAGCTATGCTCTTAAGGGTTTCATAGCTGTGGAGCAAAGTGGAGGTTGCCTCACAGGTCATCTTTATGGCTACCGCAGGGTGCTTTATAGACAGGTTTATAAAGTCTTTGTTGGATATGTATAGGGTTCTGCTCTCTAACATCGCCTTTGCAGTATAGGTGTTTCTTGGCGCCTTTCTGCCCCACTCTATCCAGCCGAATATGTCCCCGGGATATACAAGCCTCACTATGACGATGCGCGCATCGTGGGTCTCCTTCAGTAGCTTTATAAGCCCTTCCACCAGTATGTAAACACCGGGTTCCCCTTCCTCTTCAAAAAAGAGGTATTCGTTCCTCCTGAAGTCTCTTATCTGCATGTATCTTAGGGCATCTCTGAGCTCCTCTTCCGAGAGGTCCTCAAAGAGATGGACCTTCCTTAACAGCTCTAACTTCAGGTTCTGAGCCTGCCCTTCTCTAAAAGCCTCTTTTGCCATCCCTTACCTCCTATGGTTACTTGTGGTTCAAAGACTACATAATCTGTATGAAAGGGCACCTTGTTTATACCACCGAAAGAGTGGTTATCCCCTATGGCTATGTGCACTGTGCCCAGTATCTTCTCCGCCTCCAGCACATTATCGGGTCTTCTTGCCTTCGGGTTTGTTCCCACACCAAACTCCGCGATAGTG
>JBCNVH010000017.1:0-17253 GCA_039630295.1 Aquificaceae bacterium
TTCAGCCCGGTCAGAACGCCGGCCTGTCAAGCCGGAGGCGGGTTCAAGTCCCGTCGGCTCCGCCATTTAAAATCAAAGAAAAGCAAGGATTTCAAAGTTTATAAGGAAATACTATATAACATAGGTTAACAGGAATAATACATAAAAATTAACAACGATTTTCGGCAGGATCACGGCAAGCTCAAAGCCTTGATTGTCAAGGAAAGAGAGAGGGCATAAAGCCCTCAAAGAGAAGTTAGGATAGGAAAGCAAAGGCCCAAGTCAGCACATGCTTACAGAGAGCTTCTGCTGTATCTAATAATCAACCCAGTTCCAGAACATCTCCACCCCCAACTCACCACCCACCAACTCCTGTGTCTGGTAATTGACAAAGTGACCATTCCAACTGAAGTTTTGAGAGTTTTAAGCGGCCTGTTGTTAAATACCCATAAAGTGCCTGACTATCAATGTTTGAAAATAGTTATCCTGAGAAGACCTTAACAAGGCGGTGACTTTTACAAAGATTCAGTCAATCACAGGTTTATTGAGGCTTCAAATGATAAGGTTGATAGAAGCGGGCTCAAGCCATGCACCACTTTAAGAATAGAACTATATAAACTTGAGCATGTCCTCTGGCTTCTCAAGGTGTAGTCGCACTCCTTCTAAAATTCTCCACATAACCCCAAAGAGCACTTTTGGGGCCCAAGCCTTCCCGCTTTCAGTTCGTCTCCGTGTCGCCTACCATAAGGGCTTCCTGCGGAGATACATGGAGAGCTCTGAGGGTTTCCAAAATAGGCAGGGGTGAGGGTTTTTTCTCGGGATAGGTATCACCACCAACAAGGAGAGAAAAGTAATCCATCAGTTTCAGTTCCTTAAGAATAAGCCTTGAGAGCTCTTCCATCTTGTTGGTTACCACCGCAAGCCTCATACCTCTATCCCTCGCCCTTTCCAGCACCTTCTGGATACCCTCGAAGGGTCTTGTGTGTATCACCGGCTCTGCCATATAGTAGCCTCTGAAGACCTCAATAGCCTCCTCAAGGAGCCCATCGGTGAAGAAATTTTTCAAAAGTTCTCTTGCACCACCCCCTATCAGGTGCCTTACGCTTTCTATGTCAATCTCAGCTCTTCTGAAGTCTCTCAGGGTTCTGTTTAAGTGTATGCCTATGTCCCTGTAGGAATCTATCAGTGTACCGTCAAGGTCAAAAACTATAGCCTTCAGAGGCATTCCTGAGCCTTCATGTAATCCATGTATCCACCCTTTTTATACTCCCCTCCCCTCACATACCTTATGCTACAGGCAAGGGTTTTGGGTGGCTGGTAGCCGGGCAGGTGTAGCAGGACTCTGCCTTCTCTGTCGTAGAAAAAAATCTGGGGAAAGGAGCTTACCTTAAGAAGTTTTGCCAGCTCCTCCTCTGTGCTTATCCTCTCCTGTCCGTTGAGTATATACCTTACCCTTGCGTTGCTCTCGTAAAGTATGCTGTAAACATCCATACCCTGAAGCTCGCCGGCGAGGCTCTGGTTCTGAAGGTCCTTTCTGAGCTGTTTGCAGTATATACAGCTCTCGCTCTCCACTATGAGCATGGCATACTGGTTCTGGGGCAGGAGGTCCCTTACCTGGGAGTCAGAGTTTGTCTTCTGCTGGCAGGCGGTAAGAAGGATAAGGGTAAGGAGAAAAAGCCATTTCATCATGTTTTATAATTTTAGTCCAAGGTGGAAGCACTTCAAGCTCTGGAATATGCCTTTCTCTTTGCCTTTGGTGCAATTCTGGGTAGTTTCTATAATGTGCTTATCTACAGACTGCCCAGAAACCTATCCCCAATCTCACCACCCTCCAGATGTCCTCACTGCGGTCAGAGAATAAGATGGTATGACAACATACCCATAATTTCCTACCTTCTTCTAAGGGGTAGGTGCAGGCATTGTAAGGGGAAGATTTCCTTGAGATACCCTCTGGTGGAGACAGCCAGTGGATGCCTGGCGGTTATCTGCAGGCTGAGGTTTGAAGAGCCTTTTACATCCTTTGTCTTTTTTTTCTTCTTTTCTCTTCTTATGGTGGCAAGCTTGATAGACTGGGATACCTTTCTTCTGCCAGACAGCCTTACGCTGGGCGGTCTTGCCTTTGGGCTTTTTACCTCCCTCTTCCGTCAGGATTTTGGATTTACCGAGGGGCTAACTGGTGCTCTGGTGGGAGGTGGTAGCTTTTTGCTGGTATACCTTTACTATACAAAGTTGAGAAAGATGGAAGGGTTGGGTTTTGGAGATGTGAAGTTGATGGCTTTTATCGGTTCGGTGACAGGTGTTTGGGGCGTGTTGTATGCGGTTTTTCTGGGTTCTCTCTTCGGACTCCTCTACGCCCTGCCCATAATAGTTAAAAACAGAAGTCTCCAGTTTGCAGTGCCCTTCGGTCCCTTCCTCTCCTTAGGAACTTTCGTTGGTATTCTCTCAGACCTCAAGAACTTCCTTATCTGACTTCCATTGGAACAGCTCTCTGTATAGCTCCGAGTCTATCCTTCTTGCCCCGTGCCTTTCTCTGGGCACTTCCTCAACTTCCACAAAGTAAAGACAGTTGGTCACACACTTGGAAACACAGGATGGTAAAAGACCGGCGTCCACCCTGTTGTAACAGTAATCACACTTTTCCACCTTCATTGTCTGTGGGTTGAAGGCTATAGCTCCGTAAGGACAGGCTATTATGCAAGCTTTACAGCCTATGCACCTTAACTCCTCCAGGTAGACTATGCCGTCCTCTCTCTTTCTCATGGCAGAGGTGGGACAGGCATAGACGCAGGGGGCCGGCTCACAATGAAAGCAGTTCATGGGGAGGAAAAAGACATCAGGTCTTTCTCCAAAACCGCCAACCCTGAATACCTTCATGGGTCTTATGCCAAAGTTCTCTATACCTTTTTCCTGTTTACAGGCCACTTCGCAGGAAAGACAGCCTATACAACGGTCCAAATCTATGAGCATAATAGGTCTTTTCATGCCTTTCCCTGAATTCTCCTTTTGTATTCCTTAAGCTTCTCAAAAACCTGGTCTATTTCTCTGTCTAGGCAGAGGACCTCCTCCTCAATATGCTCAAGCTCTTTTTTAATGTTTTTTAGCTCTCTTATCCTGTAGAAAAAGTCATCCAGTAGGTGGCTAAACTTCTGGTCGTATACCTCTCTTATTCTGCTTACATCCTCCGAACTTGTCTCATATTCCTCCGCAAGCCTGTAAACGGTCTCCATGTCCATGCCAAACTCCTCTTCAAGGAGTTTTTCAAGCCTCCTTATTTTATCTCTGGTTTCCTGAAGCTTCTTATATTGAGATAACACCTTCATCCGCCTCTGCCAGAGGCTCTCTTCCACCTGAAGTATCTCCCTAAAAGACCCTTCCATACTGGGTTCCTCTAAGGATAAAATTATAAGCATGAAACCTCTGGTGGGTATAATAATGGGCAGTCTCTCCGACTGGGAGTGGCTAAAGCCTGCTTATGAGGTTCTGAAGGAGTTTGAGGTTCCCTGTGAAGTCAAGGTGGTTTCCGCACATCGCACACCGGAGCTCATGTATGAATATGCAAACAGTGCAAGAGAAAGGGGTCTTGAGGTTATCATAGCAGGGGCTGGTGGCTCTGCGCACCTTCCTGGCATGACCGCCAGCATGACTACGCTTCCTGTGATAGGTGTGCCTGTGCCTTCAAGGCACCTGAAAGGGCTTGATTCTCTCTATTCCATAGTCCAGATGCCCTCCGGGGTGCCAGTGGCAACAGTGGGCATAGGAAACGGTATAAACGCAGGACTTCTTGCGGTCAGAATACTTGCTATAAAGCACCCTGAGCTCTTTAAAAAGCTGAAGGTTTACGAGGAGAGCCTTAGGAGAAAGGTGGAGGAGATGAACGCAGAGCTGGAAAGCCAGCTCTAAAGAACCACAACCCTGTTCTTACCCTGCGCCTTTGCCCTGTAGAGAGCCTCGTCCACTCTCAAGAGCATGCTCTCTATTGTATCTCCCTTTCTGTAGGTCGTTGCCCCCAGGGAGACGGTTATCTTGAGGTTGTGGCGATGCCCGTAGGCTTCAATCTCATGTCTAATCTTCTCCGCAGGTGCATAAGGTTCGGAGGTCATGGGCAGGAGCACCATAAACTCCTCACCCCCCCACCTCCCAAGAATGTCGCTCCTTCTCAGAGTTTTCTTTGCAACCCGGACCGTCTCCTTCAGCACCTTGTCACCCATAAGATGTCCGTAAGTGTCGTTAAGAGCCTTAAAGTTGTCAATGTCAAACATGATTAGAGAAAAGTGGGTGTCATACCTCTGGCACTGGGCTATAAGACGTTCAAAGTCGTGAAGGAGGGCGTGCCTGTTGAAAGCACCTGTGAGCTGGTCTTTAGTGGCAAGCCTTGTGAGCTGTTTCTCTCTCTTTATATCCTTTGATATATCCACAAGAGTTATCACAGATACCCTTTTCCCTCTATAGCGGGTAACCAGGGAGGTGAGCCTTACCCACTTTGTTCCTCCCCTCTTGGTAATTATCCTTATCCTGTAGCTTATTAAACCGTCGCAGCCTTGTCTTCTTTTTATAATGTTCTCCAGCACCCTATGTCTGTCCGCAGGGTAGACGAGGCTGGTAGGGTCCTTGCTGGCTAAAATCTCCTCTCTGGAGTATCCAAAGAGTCTGGTGGCATTCCAGTTTACATAGATTATCCTGTTGTCCATAAAATCGTAGAGAAGAACCGCATAGGGGTTTGATTCTGCCAGCACATGGAAGAGCTCCTCCTGTTCGTGCTTCTCCGTTATGTCCATTATGTAGCCGTAGTAGCCCACCACCTCACCCCCATTCTCAAGAAGAGGCATCTTATGGTCGTAAACCCATATGTAGGCACCGTCCTTCCTTCTCAACCTGTAGTCCTGATGCGTCCAGAAGGCTGACCCGTTCTCCGTATGATACATAATCTCCCGTTTAACCCTTTCCACATCCTCAGGATGCACCAGCTCTGCATAGCTTACCCTGCCGGAGATAAAGTCCTCTGCGGTATATCCAAGGAGCTCCGCCACATTCTGAGAGACAAATTCCACCGGCCAGCCTTCCTCCCTCTTACACTGGAAGAAAACCACAGGACCAGAAGAGAGAAGAAATTCAGTTCTCTGTCCACTTAACTTTAACATCCTTACCAACTCGAGGAGGTCCAGGTGGACCTCAACGCAGAGCTTTCTTTGTTGGTCGTAACCAGCCACCACATAAAAGTATTTCTCACCCTGCGGGGTTCTGTGAACATGTATCACACCAGACTTTTCCACCCCCTGCTCTTTCAGGTTCTCTACCGGGCAGGGGTGATTTTCCACCTCGAAGCAGAGTCTTTCAGAGCCGTGTGATAGCTCATAACAGGTTTGGGGACCCTCTCCATATACCTCCTTTGCCTTCCTGTTGACAAAAACCAGTCTGTATTCCTGGTCAACCACCAGAATCGGTTCAGGTATAAGGTCAAGGGCAGAGTAATCCATAGTTCTATAATTTATGCTATAATTACCCGCCTAAGTCTGAAAGGAGGTTCTGCTATGAGCGGTCTTATCCAGAAGGTTGAGGAGATATACCTTCCAAAAAAGGAATATCCCAGGTTCAAAGTAGGTGATACGGTCAAGGTTCATTACCGCATAGTGGAGGGCGAAAAGGAAAGAATCCAGCCTTACGAGGGCGTGGTTATAAGGATAAGGGGCGGTGGCACCGCAAAAACCTTCACCGTCAGGAAAGAGTCCTATGGCGTAGGTATCGAGAGAACCTTCCCCTTCTATAGCCCTAACATAGAGAAGATAGAGCTGGTAAAATACGGTAAGGTAAGAAGGTCAAAGCTCTACTTCCTCCGTAAATACAGGGGCAAGGAGGCGGTGGGTAAGATAAGGGAGATAAAACCCTGGGAACTCAAGAAGAGGGCATGACCGAATACGAAAGAGCCTACTGGGCTCGGGGACTTCTGGTGGCTGGTGTGGATGAGGCGGGTAGAGGACCCCTGGCCGGTCCTCTCGTCGCCTGTGCGGTCATACTACAGCCCTTTACCGAGCCTTTTATAGATAAAGACTCAAAGGCTATGACACCCAAAGAGAGAGAGGAAGCATACCGGACAATAGGGATGAAGGCTCTGGCTATAGGCACCGCAGTGGTGGACTCAAGCCTTATAGACAGGGTCGGCATACTCAGGGCAAACCAGCTTGCCTTTAAAAGAGCCATAGAGGACCTGAAACATGTCTTCCATCTGGTTATAAGCGACTACCTGCCTGTTGAGGGTTACGAGTGTCTTCCTCTGGTTAAGGGTGACGAAAAAAGTCTGAGCTGCGCCTGTGCCAGCGTGGTGGCAAAGGTTCTCAGAGACAGGATAATGGAACACTACCACCGACTTTTCCCTCAGTATAACTTTGCGAAGCACAAGGGTTACGCCACAAAAGAGCACATAAAAGCCCTGAGCTTATACAGAGAAAGCCCCATACACAGGAAGAGCTTCTCACCCGTCAAGGAGCTTAACCTTTTTGGCTGATGCATCTTCCAGTTCTTCTTGAGGAGACGGTGGACCTCCTTACAGGTGGAGGTGGCAGGCTGTATGTGGACTGCACCGTGGGTCTTGGTGGACATGCCAGAAGGATACTGGAAAAAAAACCCGAGGCTTTCGTTGTTGGTATTGACAGAGACCCCTACGCCCTTCAGCGGGCGGAGGAGAACCTCAAGGACTTTGAGGGCAGGTTCAGCCTCTATCAGGCAAACTTTGCGGACCTGGAGGAGGTGCTGAGAGAGGAGGGTATTTCAAAGGTGGACGGTTTTCTCTTTGACCTTGGAGTTTCCATGCTACAGCTCAAAAGCCCAAGGGGCTTTTCCTTCCAGAGAGATGACCCACTTGACATGAGAATGAACCCGGAGGACAAGCTCACCGCCTATGATGTGGTTAACCGCTATTCCGAGAAAGAGCTGGAAAGGGTCCTGAGAGAATACGGAGAAGAGCCCTACGCGAGAAAGATAGCCAGAGCCATAGCACTGGCAAGGTTAAAAAAACCCATAGAGACCACAGGAGAACTACTGGCAATTATAACCTCCCTGCTTCCCCAGAGGAGAGGCAAGACCCACCCGGCCACCAGAACTTTTCAGGCTATAAGGATAGAGGTGAACCAGGAGCTCAGGTCTCTTGAGACAGCCCTTCAGAAAAGCCTTGACTTTTTGAGGTCGGGAGGTAGGATAGTTGTTCTTTCCTTCCATTCTCTCGAGGACAGGCTCGTGAAGAGTTTTATAAAAAACCACCTAAAGGTCTTGACAAAAAAACCGATAAGACCTACCATGGAAGAGATAAGGCGAAATCCTGCGAGCAGGAGTGCAAGATTGAGAGCGGGGGAGAAACCATGAGATACCTGCTGTTGAGCCTTTTACTGCTGGCTATAAATTATCTCTACTCCGCTTACAGCATAGATGTCTCTAAAGAATACACCAGAAAGGTATCGGAGCTGAAGAGAGAAAGGGAAAGGTCTCTTATACTGAAGGCGGAGCTCGAAAAGCATGTAAACTACAGAACTGCCAAGGTCTATGCAGAGTCTTCAGGCTTCGGTCCCATTGACTGGAGCAGGGTCCGGCTGGTCAAGCTTTCTCGGTAGGCAAAAGCCTATAAAAACGTTTCTTACCCACCTGAAGTCTCACTTCTCCCAGCACTTCTATCTCTCTGTTAGGGTCTTCCACCCTCTGCCCGTCTACTTTTAGACCACCACCTTCTACAAGCCTTCTTGCAGAGTTTTTGGAAGCTTCTATACCAAGCTCAAAGAGAAGTTCGTAAGCCTTTTGACGGTAACCCCTTTTTACTTCTATTATGGGGGCGTCCTCGGGAAACTCTCTCTGAGAAAAGGTCTTCTCAAAGGACTTTTGAGCTCTCTCCGCCTTCTCACGCGTGTGATAGCGGGAAACTATATAGTGAGCAAGTCTTTTCTTGGCTTCCATCGGATGGAGCTCTCTTTTGAATTTTTCTATTTCCTCTACGCTGTAGTCAGTGAGAAGCAGGTAGTAGTCCCACATAAGCTGGTCCGATATGGACATGAGTTTTCCAAACATCTGCTCCGGTTCCTCTGTAAGACCCACATAATTGCCATAGGACTTGGACATCTTCCTCACACCATCCAGACCTGGCAGGAGGGGGAGGGTCAGGCATACCTGAGGCTCCTGACCGTAAGCTCTCTGAAGGTCTCTACCCACAAGGAGGTTGAACTTCTGGTCCGTGCCACCCAGCTCCACATCCGCCCTCAGGAAAACAGAGTCGTAACCCTGAAGGAGGGGATAGAGAAACTCATGTATGTATATGGGTATACCCTCTCTGAAACGTTTGGAAAAGTCCTCCCTTTCCAACATCCTTGCCACTGTATATTGGGCGGAGAGCCTTATCATACCCTCAGTTCCAAGCCCTGAAAGCCAGCTACTGTTGAAGACTATGCTCGTCCTTTCAGGTATAAGCACCTTAAAGACCTGATGTTCGTAAGTCCGGGCATTCTCGAGGACTTCCTCCCTGCTAAGGGGTGGTCTCGTCTCACTCCTACCGGTGGGGTCTCCTATTGTGGCGGTAAAGTCACCTATCACAAAATAGACCTCGTGACCCAGCTTTTGAAACTGTCTGAGCTTCTGAAGGAGCACCGAATGCCCCAGATGAAGGTCAGGTGCAGTTGGGTCAAAACCCGCCTTTATGCGCAATGGTCTGTTTTCTCTTAACTTTTTCAGCAGTTCTTCTTCCTCTATAATCTCAACAGCTCCTTCCTTTATGAGTTCCAGCTGTTTTTCAGGGCTCAGCATATCTGGATTATTATAACTAAAGTTTTGCAGAGGTTTAGCAGTCTGTTGTTAAATACCCAATACTATCAATGGTTCAAAAATAGCCATCTTGAGAAAGCCTCAACAGGGCTATGACTTTTACAGAGGCTCTGTCCACCAGGGGTTTATTGAGGCTTCAAAAGATAAGGTTGATAGAAGTAGGCTCAATCTGCGCAAAACTTTAGCTGTTATACTATTAACATGCTTTTTGTCCTGTCCGCGCCTTCAGGGACCGGTAAGACTACTGTGGTGGACCGTCTTTTCAGGAGCAGGCCTAACCTAAGAAGAATAGTAACCGCTACCACAAGACCGAGAAGAGAAGGTGAGGTGCAGGGTGTGGACTACATCTTCTTTACATATGAGGAATTTGAGATAAAGATAAGAGAGGGATATTTTCTCGAATACGCTATTGTATACGGTAGCTATTACGGCACGCCGAAAGAACAGGTTATCAGGAACGAGGAGGAAGGCGTAGACTCTCTTCTGGTTATAGACGTGCAGGGTGCAAAGAGGCTAAAGGAATCATACAAGGACTGTCTTCTTATCTTTCTAATGCCCCCAAGCCTTGAAGAACTTGAAAGAAGGCTTATGAATAGAGGTTACGGCAAAGAAAACCTCGAAGACAGACTAAAGAAAGCAAAGGAAGAAATAGCCTGCGCTCGTTATTTTGACTACATAGTGGTAAACGACTTTATCGATAAAACAGTAGAAGCTCTTCAGACCATAATCCTCGCCCAGAAGTATAGAAAGGAAAAATTTCTGAAAAGACCATCTATAAAGGATGAGAAAGTTCTTGAATTTTTTCAGAATTATAGGTGTGAAGTTTTTGAAAAATAGCTCAAAAATGCTTTGTCCAACAATTAACCCAATATCCTCCAGAACATCTCCACACCCCCTACTCACCACCCACCAACATGACTATATACGCTACCAGAACCTCAACTCACCAACACACCAACACCACAACTCAAAAACATGCTCACTATCATAACCTTGAACATTATCTCCTTGACCACATTCTCAAACTTCACACTACTCACATGCTCACCAAACCACCGCTTAAACACAGAAAAGAAACTCTCTACATGCCACCGCCTGCCATAAGCATTTCTCTCTTTCCACCTCTTCCTGCCTTTCCTCATTTCTCTGACTACCTCATCCCTGACACTATTACCAGTTATAGCAGAGCGCCTTCTAACCTTATAACGCTCTTATGTTATCTGGACACCTACTCTACCGCTTACAGTTTCTTCAGGAGGATGAATGCAGGTTAATTTCTCACTATAATTTTATCATTCCAGCACTTTTATATGGAGCTCTTTTAGCTGTTTTGGCTCCACATAGTCGGGTGCGCCTGTGAGAGGGCATATACCCTTCTGTGTCTTTGGAAAAGCTATCACATCTCTTATAGAATCAAGACCTCTCATTATTGCCAGAAGACGGTCAAAGCCGAAGGCAAGACCACCGTGGGGCGGTGCACCATAGCGAAGGGCGTTGAGGAGAAAGCCGAACCTTTCCTCAGCCTCAAACTGTGGTAAATCAAGAAGTCTAAAAATGAGCTCCTGGAGCTCTCTTTTGTGTATGCGTATTGAGCCACCCCCAACCTCGTATCCGTTTATAACAAGGTCGTAGGCTCTTGCCCTTACAGAATGAACCAGCTTCTTCTTCTCTTCAAGTTTTTCCTCACTAATTGCCTGCTGAAGAAGGGGTATGTCCTCTACCCTGGGAGATGTAAAGGGGTGATGAAGGGACACAAACCTTTTCTCCTCTTCCTCCCATTCCATAAGGGGAAAGTCCACAACCCAGAAGACATCAAACCTTGAGTTATCTATGAGGTTATACCTTTTACCAAGATACAGCCTGAGGTTTCCGAGTATCCTGTATACTGCATCCCTTCTGTCCGCAGAAAAGAATATCACATCTCCAGCCTGCGCCTGTGTCAGGCTCAGAAGTCCACTTCTTTCTTCCTCCGAGAAGAACTTGACTATAGGAGAGGTTAATTTTCCATCCTCCACCTTTATCCATGCAAGACCCTTTGCACCAAGACCCTGAACGAACTGGGTAAGCTCATCTATTTCCTTCCTTGAGAGGTCAGAGCCTTTGAAGTTTATCGCCTTTACAACGCCACCCTTCTCAATCGCCTGCCTGAAGACCATAAACTCCGTGTTTTTGAAAAGGTGGGTAAGCTCAATCAGCTCAAGACCAAAGCGCCTGTCCGGTTTGTCTGAGCCGTAGCGCTCCATTGCCTCTGTGTAGGAGAGTCTGTCAAAGGGTCTTTTAAGCTCCACTCCAAGGAGTTCTTTGAAGAGGCTACCTATGAGCTCCTCGCTGAAGGATATGACATCCTCCTCATCCACGAAGGACATTTCAAAGTCTATCTGTGTAAACTCAGGCTGTCTGTCCGCCCTCAGGTCCTCATCCCTCAAACACTTAACTATCTGAAAGTATCTGTCAAAGCCTGCCACCATAAGTATCTGTTTGAAGAGCTGAGGCGACTGGGGCAGGGCGTAAAACTTGCCGGGGTGAAGCCTTGATGGCACCAGAAAGTCCCTCGCACCTTCCGGGGTTGACTTGGTGAGGAAGGGTGTTTCCACCTCAACAAAGCCATGCTCTAAGAAGACCTTTCTCACCGTCTGATAGGCTCTGTGTCTGAAGAGAAGGTTTTCCTTCATGCTTTCCCTTCTCAGGTCAAGGTAACGGTATCGGAGTTTGGTCTCCTCCGAAAGGTGGGTCTCTTCCTCTATGGGAAAGGGTAGTGTCTCAGATGTGTTCAGAATGCTAAGCTCTTTTATAACCAGCTCGTAATTTCCTGTCTTTAACTTTGGGTTCTCCGTGCCCGGTGGTCTTCTCCTAACGGCACCCCTGACGGCTACCACATACTCAGACCTGAGCGTATCCGCAAGTTCAAAGACCTGAGGGTTTTCCTTTTCCTCTACTACGCACTGCAGAAGACCCTCTCTGTCCCTCAGGTCTATAAAGATAACACCCCCGTGGTTTCTTACCCTGTGAACCCAACCGTTAAGGACAACCTCTTTACCAAGGTCTTCCTCAGATATGTGTCCGCAGTATTTGGTTCTTTTAAGCATGGTGGAATATTTTACCAGCTTACAGAGGAGGCTCTATCTTATCGTGCCTGTAGGTTTGTTCCCACCAGTAGGAAACCCTGAGAAGGGTTGCTTCATCAAAGGCTCTTCCGATAAGCTGTCCACCCACAGGAAGCCCTCCAGACAGACCTACAGGAATAGAGATTCCGGGGAGTCCCGCAAGGTTTACGCTCACGGTGAAAACATCCGAAAGATACATGGATATGGGGTCTGAGGTTTTTTCACCAAACCTGAAGGCAGGAGTAGGAGAGGTGGGCGTGGCAACCAGGTCAACCCTCTCAAAGACCCTTTCAAAGTCCTGGGCTATGAGCCTTCTTACCTTCATAGCCTTAAGGTAATAGGCATCGTAGTATCCGGCGGAGAGGGCAAAGGTGCCCAGGAGTATGCGCCTCTTTACCTCAGGACCAAAGCCCTCATCTCTTGTTTTTGAATACATATCAAAAAGGTCTCTGTATTCCCTAGCCCTGAAGCCAAACCTGACGCCGTCATAACGCGCAAGGTTTGAAGAAGCCTCGGAGGGTGCTATTATGTAGTAGCAGGGTATGGAGTGCTTAACATGGGGCAGTGAAACCTCCTCCACCTCACAGCCCTCCTTCTGAAGCTCTTTCAAAAAGTTCTGGAAGGCATTACTTACCCCTTCTTCCAGACCTTCCGTAAACTCCTTTACATAACCTATCCTTAGCCCTTTTATGTCTCCTTTTAACTCCTCCGTAAACCTTGGAACGGGTCTTTTACTGCTTGTGGAGTCCCTCGGGTCATGACCGCTTATGACTTCCATGATAAGTGCCACATCCTGAGTTTTTCTCCCGAAGGGTCCAATCTGGTCAAGGGAAGAGGCAAAGGCTACAAGACCATAGCGGGAAACCCTTCCGTAGGTTGGCTTTAGACCTATAACACCGCAGAAGCTGGCAGGTTGACGGATAGAGCCACCCGTGTCAGAGCCAAGAGAAAGAGGTGCGGACCGAACCGCTACAGCTACCGCAGAACCACCGGAAGAACCACCGGGCACCCTTTCCGGGTCCCAGGGGTTTCTTGTTTTATAAAAGGCGGAATACTCGGTGGAAGAACCCATGGCAAACTCGTCCATGTTTGTCTTGCCCACCACTATGGCACCTGCCCTTTTGAGCCTCTCCACCACGGTGGCATCGTAGGGTGATACATAGCCCTGAAGTATCTTTGAGGCGCAGGTTGTTGGATGTCCAAGCACATTTATGTTGTCCTTTATTGCCACCGGCACACCTGCAAGTGACATTTCCCCGGAAACCTCCAGATTCTTAGCCACCTCAAGGGCTTTTTCGTAAAGGGGCGTAATGTATGCCCTTACCCTCTCCTCGGTCTGCGTAAACCTTTCAAAAAAACTCTCAATAACTTCCTCGGGCTTTACTTCCCCTTTCCTCACAAGCTCTGCCAGCTCAAGGGCGGAACTTTTCCAGAGCATGGTTATAGTTTAACACAGCTAGGTCTTTCCCATTAATGCTCTCTTATGGTCAATATTCTTAAAGCTCTGATAATCAGCACTTTATGGATATTTGGACAAAGCACATCAAAACCACTTCTCAATGGCTGAGAGCTCTCTCTTTTATCAATTCCAGCACCCTTTCCACCACTTCCTCAATACCCATCTGGGTCGTGTCTATAAGAACCGCATCCTCCGCAGGCCTGAAGGGATAAAGGGGTCTGTTTTTGTCCCTCTCATCTCTTTCCACTATGGCTCTAAGTATTTCCTGATAGTCCATTTCTCTGCCCTCAACCCTTAGCTGTTCCCACCTTCTCCTCGCCCTTTCTTCGGGAGAGGCGGTAAGGAATATTTTAAGCTCCGCCCCTGGGAAGATGTGTGTGCCCGCATCTCTGCCCTCGACCACCGCCTGCATATCACCCACAAGACCTCTAAAGAATTGGTTTATCCTCTCTCTAAAGGCTGGCAGGGTAGCTATCTGAGATGCTATCTTACCAACTTCTTCAGAACCAAGCTTCTGACCTATCTCCTCCCCACCGTAGAAGACCTCCGTGCTGGCTATGTCCAGCCTTACCTCAAGAGGTTTTTCAAAGACCTTGAAAACCTCCTCTTCTTTTAGACCCTCCAGCATACACACATAGGCAAAGGCTCTGTAGATAAGTCCGGTGTTAAGGTAGGGAAACCCCAGCCTTCTTGAGACCTCCTTTGCCACCGTGCTCTTTCCACTGCCCGCAGGACCGTCTATCGTTATCTTCATCAGAAGAAGCCTCTGCCCCCTGAACCTATACCCTTTAGCCTTAGCTCCAGGTCCGTGGGCCTGCTGGCGTGTAGCAGAGCCGTGCTGTAGTCTATCAAACCCTTTCTGTATAGCTCTTCAAGATGCTGGTCAAAGAGCTGGCTACCGTAGACTGATTTACCCTTCTCTATAAGACTGTTTATCTCCTCAAACCTGCTGGGGTCTACTATGGCTTCCTTTATAGAGGGAGTGTTTATAAGTATCTCCACCGCAGGAACTATACCTGCGCGGTCCGCTCTGGGCAGAAGTCTCTGAGAAAATATGGCTACCAGGGTGCCTGCCAGCTGTAGCCTTATCTGTTCTCTCACCTCAAGGCTGAACATACCTATAAGCCTGTTTATGGTCTCTTTGGCATCAAGGGTGTGGAGTGTGGACATAACTAAGTGCCCCGTCTCCGCAGCCTGAAGGGCTATCTGGGCAGTCTCTGGGTCTCTTATTTCACCCACCATTATCAAATCAGGGTCCTCTCTGAGGGCAGCACGCAAACCCCTCGCAAAAGAGGAGGTGTCCAGACCCACCTCTCGCTGGACGATAAAACACTTGTCATCCTTAAAAAGATACTCTATGGGGTCTTCTATGGTGACTATGACATTATCTCTGTTTGTGTTTATTATGTTTATCAAAGAGGCGAGGGTGGTGGATTTGCCTGAACCGGTAGGTCCTGTCACCAGGATAAGACCCTTTGTGTTCTCCAGAACCACCTTCTTCATCACCTCGGGGAGACCCAGGCTCTCAAAGGGGGGTATGCTAAAGGGTATTGCCCTGAAGGCAAGCCCTATGGTTGTCCTTTGCTTGTAGACATTGACCCTGAAACGGGCAACACCCGGCAGAGAGTAGGAGGTATCTGTCTCACCAAACTCTTCAAACTCCGCCATCTTTTTTTTGTTTTTCTCAAGCACTTCTCTGATGATGAGTTCCATAACCTTGTCATCTACCACAGGAAACTCTTCAAACCTCATAAGCCCCTTTTTCTTAACTCTGATGAAGGGCACACTACCCGTTTTTATGTGTATGTCAGAAGCCCCTACTTCTATAGCCCTTTTAAGTATCAGCTGTAGCAAGTCCGCTTACCTCCCTGACCTTGTTTTCTATCTCCCGTGCAAGCTCCGGGTTTTCCGTAAGGAACTTCTTTACCTGCTCTTTCCCCTGCCCGAGCCTTATCTCACCATAGCTATACCAGGCACCGCTCTTGTTTATGACCTTGAGCTCGCTGGCAGTGTCTATGAGGTCGCATAGCTTGCATATACCTTCTCCGTATAGCACGTCAAACTCCGCCTCCTGAAAGGGGGGTGCCAGCTTGTTCTTTACCACCCTAACCCTTACCCTGCTACCTGCCTTTTCTCCTCCCTCCTTTACATCGCCCACCCGTCTCACATCCAGCCTCATATCCGCAAAGAACTTGAGAGCTCTACCACCAGGCGTGGTCTCCGGGTTTCCAAACATGACACCTATCTTCTCTCTCAACTGGTTTATGAAAAGTATGGCGGTGTTTGTCCTGTGAACCATTCCCTTGAGCCTTCGAAGAGCCTGAGACATAAGCCTTGCCTGTTTACCCACATGGGCTTCTCCTATCTCACCCTCCAGCTCGTCTTTTGGCACCAGAGCTGCCACCGAGTCCACCACTATAAGGTCCACCGCATTGCTGGCTATAAGGCTCTCCGCTATCTCAAGAGCCTGCTCTCCGTAGTCAGGCTGGGATATGTAGAGGTTCTCCGTGTCCACACCTATCTTCTCCGCATACCTAGGGTCAAGGGCATGCTCCGCGTCTATAAAGACCGCAACACCGCCCCTTTTCTGAGCCTCCGCTATTATGTGAAGGGCGAGAGTGGTCTTACCGGAGGATTCTGGTCCGAAGACCTCGATAATCCTACCCTTTGGTATACCCCCTATGCCGGTGGCTATGTCAAGGGCGAGGGAACCGGTGGATATCACATCCACCTTTACCCTTTCCACCCTTTTGAGGGGCATTATAGAGCCTTTACCAAAACGCTTCTCTATGCTGGTGAGGGCGTTTTCTAAAGCCTTCCTCTTTTCAAGAACTTCCTTCCGGCTTTCTTCCACCATAACCGTCTCCTTTAATATTCTACCACTCTGGGCACCACAAAGAAAGACCCTTCTCCCTCCGGCGCACCCCTTAGGACCAGCTCCGGGTCAAAATCCCTCCTCGGCTCATCCTCTTTCATGGGTGTTTCTTCAAAGACAGGAACCAGAGGCTCGATGCCCTCCGTATCCACCTCCTGAAGCTGGTAGACAAAGTGAAGGATATCCTGAAGCTGTCTACCCAGCTCTTCCTTTTCTTCCTCTCTCAGACTGAGCCTTGCCAGATGAGCTACCTTTTCCACCTGCATAAGAATAGAATATAACACTGAAGTTTTGCACGGGTTGAGTCTACTCCTATCAACCTTATCCTTTGAAGCCTCAATAAACCCATGATTGACAGAGCCTCTGTAAATCTGCAAAAATTTTTAGATGTAAAGCACTTGAGGAGATAAGAAAGTGAACGAGGATAAGAAGGTTATTGTGGTTATACTTGACAATTTTGCTTCTCACAGGAGTAGGTAGGTAAGGCGTATGGCTGAGAGGCTCAAAGTGTATAGTGCTTGTGTATTTACCACCATATAGTCCAGACCTTAATCCAATGAGGGCAGGAGTGTAGCATCAGTCAAGAGGGCTATTTCTGTGAGTTTTGAAAGGTGTGTATAAAGAAAGTTTTTAAGAACAGGCGTATGAGAGTGCTGTAAGTTGCTTGAGTTTACTAGGCTGCTTCTGAAAATCTCAGAGGCTTTCTTGAGCTTTCTGCATGAGGTTATGTTCTATACTATAAAGAGTAATGTGGAGAGGGCTCAGACCTGATGGCGGGGCCTGGAGAGGAGAGGAGTTTCTGGTGGTTCTTCCTTTGGGCAACGGACAGGAGGCTGTCTCTATAGGTGAACGCATAAGGAGGTCAGTGGAGATTTTTTCAAAAGAGGGCATACCAAAGTTTACCATAAGTGTAGGCGTTGCCTCTTACAGGGAAGGTGATGACATTAACAGTTTGATAGAGAGGGCGGACAGAAACCTTTACGAAGCAAATAGGCAGGGTAAAAACCGTGTGGTTGCAGGATAAGAAGGTTTATGAACTACCT
>JBCNVH010000018.1:0-7150 GCA_039630295.1 Aquificaceae bacterium
ATGGAGCTCCTTTGGTAATTACCTTCTTCCCCTCATGATAGGTGCGAGGGACGTGGCTTTTCCCAGGCTCAACGCCCTTAGCTACTGGTTCTTCTTCGCTGCAAGCGTCCTTGCCCTTCTTACCCTGCTTCCCGGCAACCACATAAAGATGATGTGGACAGGTTATCCTCCCTTCTCTCTCAACGACAACGCAGGTCCAACCGCCTTCTATGCTCTTATAGTTCATATGCTCGGTGCCTCCTCTCTCGCCAGTGCGATAAATCTGGTGGTAACCAACCTCACCATGAGGGCGCCGGGTATAACCCTGAAGAAGATGAACCTCTTCCTGCATTCTTCTCTGGCAATGAACGTAATACAGATACTTGGTGTGCCAGCCCTTGCAGGTGCTGTCACCATGCTCCTTATGGACAAGTATTTCCAGACCGCCTTCTTTGACCCCACACGGGGTGGAGACCCCCTCCTCTATCAGAACCTTTTCTGGTTCTACTCCCACCCCGTTGTTTATGTGATGATACTTCCTGCCTTTGGTCTCATATCGGAGATGATAGCTGCCTTTTCCAGAAGGGAGATATTTGGTAGAACCTCCATGATTATCGCCATATGGGGCATAGCTCTCCTTGGTTTTATGGTCTGGATACACCATATGTTTACCAGTGGAGTGCCCGACTGGATAAGGATACTCTTTTCTTACACCACCGTTCTTATCGGTGTGCCTACGGGCATAAAGATATTCAACTGGGTCTTTACCCTCTATAAGGGTTCGGTAAGGTTTACCACACCCATGCTCTACACCCTCAGTGCCATATTCATGTTCCTGATAGGTGGTCTTACCGGTATACCCCTTGGATTGCCTGCCTTTGACATAGCGGTGCACGACTCTCACTTTGTGGTGGCTCACTTCCACTATGTGTTGGGTATGGCTCTTACCCTTGCTGCCTTTGGTGGCTTCCACTACTGGTATCCAAAATACACAGGAAGGATGTATAGCGAGCTGTGGGCAAAGGTAGCTCTTGTGTTTATTATGATAGGTTCTAATCTCTTCTACTTTTTGCAGTTTATAGTGGGGCTTGAGGGCATGCCCAGAAGGTATGCGGACTATCCACCCATAGACAGCTGGATAAAGCTTCACGAGCTCCAGACCATAGGTTCCCTGATACTGGGTTTTGGTATACTCCTGGCAGTGTTTAACCTTTTGCTCTCTACCAAGCTGGGTAAAAAAGCGGAGGACAACCCCTGGCAATCTCCATCTCTTGAGTGGCTCATACCGTCACCACCGCCACCTCACAACTTCGATAGATTGCCCCACATGCCGGAAGACTGGGACCCCTACAACTACGAATGGCTGGAAAAGCAACACAAGAAACATTAAAAAGTCGGGGGCTTTTGCCCCCCTCCTGACATGAGAAAGAACCTTATTCTGACCCTATTGCTTGCTATTTCTCTTGCCTCTCTACTTTTTAGCCTTCTCTATTTCAGTAAACCGGAGCACAGAAGGGAAAAGATAGAAGAATACAGAGAAAAGGTGGAAAAACGCCTTCGTAAGCCCGACTTTTAGCCTTCTACCTTAAGTATCTGAGTATGGTCATATCCTTACTCTCCGCTATTATGCGCATAAGCGCTTCGTAAGCAATCTTGTAGCGTGTATAGTCCATTATGCTCTGCGAAAGTTCTACATCCTCCAGGTCTGATTTCTGTTTGTTTAGACTGTCTTCAAGGTTTTCGTGCATTGGCTGGAGGTTCTTGACCTGAGACAGCACACTGCCCACCTGAGACCTCCTGAAGGCGACCCTATCGAGAGCTCTCTGTAAAAGTAAAAGGTCCGCATCTTCTGGATACCTTCCACTGCTGAGTTTGTCTCCTATCCTCTTTACCACCTGAAGCACATTGGGAGAATAGAAGTCAGTGGGTCCCGCATCAAAATCACCACCGCTGGTATCAGACACACCTATCTCTTTACTAAGGTCTATTGGCATAAGCAAGAGAGAGTATGTATCATCTGGGTTCTGAACTACCTTTGCCTGAAGAAGGTTCGGATAGTTGGAGTTGATAAAGTCCGCAACATTTTGTAGCGTCTGGGTGGTGGTGTAGTTTAGGTTTATCGTGCTTGTTCCTACAGTTAGGTTCATTACTCCACCGGTGTTGAAGTTTACCCCCGGGCTCGCAAAGGTCGCGAGAGAAAGGGCAGCGTTTAACCCGAAGGTTTCTCCACCTTCAAGGAAGACTTCTACTTGATAATTATCAGAAAGCCAGACCTTAAAACTCTCTGCAGAGGCGGTGTATTGAAGGTTGTTCTCATCAAAAGGTTTTGTGTTGAGGCTTGCACCTCCAAATATATAGTTGCCACCCAACTGGTCGTTTACCCTATCAAGAATAGACCTTAAGCTCGAGGAAAAAAGCTCACCAAGAGCTCTGAGCTGGTCCGGCTGTAGAACCTGATTCTTAGCCTGTATAGTTTTTGCGTATAGGAAGTTAAGACTGTCCTCTATCTTTTTGAGGTTAAAGTCCACATAACTAAGAGAGGTGTCTGCAAAAAGCCTGTTTTTTGCATACTGCGAGAGCTGAGATATGTCCTTCTTGAGCTCCAAAAGGTCGTAAGTGGTAGGCGGATCATCGGATACGCTTGTGTATTTCTTTCCTGTGGCTATTTCCAGAGTTTTGTCCGAAAGCTGTTTTCTTATCCTTGCATCCTGTTCCTGAAAGAGAGAAAAGAGCAAGTTGTCCGGCACTTTCATCTTCCTTCACCTCATACCATGTTAAGGGTTGCCTGTATCATTTCGTCCAGAGTGTTTATGGCTTTCGCAAGGGCTTCATAGCTTCTTTGAAGCTTCATCAGCTCTATAAACTCATTGTCCACAGAAACACCCTGCATCTCCTGAAGCCTTGCGTTGAAAGAGTTCAACAGGGCACTCTCTATCTCCTGCTTTGTCTTGAGGTCTTTCTGTATGGAAGCAGTCTGGTTGATAAACGCGTTGTAGAGAGTTATACCCTCCACCCAGCTCCTTGAAAAACTCATAAATTCGTCCACTTTTTCATATTCAAGGTTCTGAAGGTATGTGTTCACATTACTGTTCAGAGCTATATCCTGAATACCTGTGCCTATAAAGAGGGGTTCAGACCTGTGTATAAGGCTGTTGCTATCCTGCAGGGTGTAGGATGGGTTAGGCGAGGTTATAAGCATGGTATAGCTGTTGTCCGGGTTGGCTAAGATTGAAGCGTTAAAGCCTGCGGCGCTGAGGAGGGGGTCTGTGTTTATAGCGTTCACCACATTGTTTAACGTGCTTGTTGAGGTGTAGTTTACTGTCACCGGTCCCCCCGGAAAGTTAAAAGTTATACTGCCAGAAAAGCCAAGGGGAGCGTTGGGGTCCTCCACATGCCTAAACCAGTGCCAGTTGTTGGTAGCCTGCGAGTTAAGAGGCAGCTTTACCTCACTTATGAGCTTCTGGGCGATGTCTTCCAACTGGTTTGTGTAGTTATACAGATGAGATTGAAAGTCAAGAAGCCCCTTCACCCTTCCACCGCTTATAAACCCGCTTATGTCCAGCTCGTGACCATCTTTTGACTTCCACAGAACCCTTCTATTTCCTGCGTTGTATTTTAGCTCCCAGCTATGTTGGAATTCCACAAGAACAAAGCCTCTGTCCGTTTCCACCCTGACCCTGCCTATTTCATCTTCCTGAACCCTTACACTGATAAGCTCTGAGAGTTCCCTGAGATATTTATCTCTCTCATCCAGAAGGTTTTTGTAATCTCTTCCTCTTGCGTAGCTCTGAGCATAGCCGGTAAGCATATCCTGATTTATCTGAGCTATCTTTTTGCTTAGAAGATTTATCTTTGTAATGTGCCGGTTCATGTCGTAGTCGGTGCCTGCGAGCATCCTGTCCATATCCACCCTTCTGTCTTTAAGATAGGATATAAGGCTCTGGGCGGAGTTAAGGAGTTCACTCTTTGCACCTTCGTTGGTAGGTTCTTTCATAAGGTTTTGGTAAGCAGTGAAGAAGCGGTTTATGTATTCACTACCCCCGAGCCCCTGCATAAACTCCTGAAAGAGGCTCTCCACCTGAGAGTTGCCCCTTATGGCAGTTTCTAAAGAAGAAACAAGGGACAGCTTCTGGTTTCTTGTAATCATGTAGTAAAAGTTCTGCGTTCTGAGGACATCCTCTAACTTTACGCCAACCGGTGCAAAACTACCTACCACAGGTTCTTCCTGAACATAGTCAGGGTTGCTGGCGTTCAGTATGTTTCTGTTCCGTATGTCCACGGACTTTCTGAAAATCTCCAGTCCACTGGCTACTATACTAAAGGTAGCACCAAACATTTTTAGCTCCCTCTTATTTATATCGTATACCCAAGTCTAAATTTAACAACACTTGTTGTGTCCAGAAAACACCCTCCAACAGCTTGATATTCAACCGCTCTGATTGACTTTTTCTCCATACGCTTTATAAATCCTATACTACTGAAGTTTTGCAGAGGCTTAGTGAGCAGAACTGGACTGAGACTGTGTCAATCATGGGTTCAATGGAACTCAGAGGTTTATGGAAAATTTTTAGACTCTCTCGGTGGGCTACTTACTTGGAAGGTCTGAAAGCTTTTACCTTACTTTCATCTGTGGTTATGTAAGGTCCTCCTATAAGGTCTATACAGTAGGGAACTGCCGGGAAGACCGCATCAAGGCAAACCTTTATAGACTGGGGCTTTCCTGGAAGGTTTATTATAAGCGTCCTGTTTCTTATACCTGCGGTCTGGCGGGAGAGAATGGCGGTGGGAACTTGTTTGAGAGAGATTGACCTCATGAGCTCTCCAAAGCCAGGAAGCATCTTGTAGCAAACTGCCTCGGTAGCCTCTGGCGTTACATCCCTGGGTGCGGGACCCGTGCCTCCTGTGGTCAGTATAAGACAGCAACCTTCCCCATCTGCCAGGTGTATAAGAGCACCCTCTATTACATCCTTCTCGTCAGGAACTACCCTGTAAAGAACCTCAAAAGGGGAGGTTACCACTTCATTCAGATAATCTATTATGTATCTTCCGCTGATGTCTTCGTATTCACCCCTGCTGGCTCTATCGGAGACTGTCAGGACCCCAAACTTTGCTTTTTCCATTCTTTTTATTATAAACCCATGTAGGTATGGGTTGACTGTTGATATCTTGAGTGTTAAAATCACTTTCAAATGAAGCTGGTGCTTTCTCTTCTCAGCTCTCTGCTTCTTCTCTTTGCGGACTTTGTTGTGGCGAAGCACCACCACGAGGACCACGAACTCCATATTGACTGTTCCCTTTGCATACTCCAGCATAGCCAGATAGATAACACCACCCATAAACCCACACTAAAGTTAAACCTTATTCTTCATAGGTTTGAAAAGGACAGTCCAGAAAACATACCTGAAATCAGGCCGGTCTCCAAACATTTCCAGAGCAGGGCACCTCCTCTGCTTTAAGACACAGAAGACTGTCTCACTCTAAAAAAAAGAAGGAGGTGCTATCATGAAAGTTCTTTACGTATTTAGCACACCAAACTCTGCCAGCTATATACTGGGGAGGATGATACTCCCCCAGATGGAAAACGACGCCCATCCTGTGGAAGTGGTGGGTATGTTCTTCTTTCTTGACAACAACTATGTGCTGGTAAGGGGCAACCCAATAGGTGAAAGGCTTGCAAAGCTACTAAAGCAGGGCAAGATAGGCTTTCTTATGGGTTGTGACCAGTGCTGTTACGAGAGAAACATAGCGGACATGCTGGTAGAAGGAGCAACCATAGGGTGCTTCCCTAATCTTTACGGAAAAGCCAAACAGATGGGTGTTGAGCAAATCATAACACTTTAGGAGGTAGAAACATGAGAAAATTACTGCTTACTCTTGGTATTTTCAGTTTTTCCTTTGCTCAGGAAAGTCTTCAGGAGCTAAAGCGTCAGCTGGAAGAACAGAGAAGACTTATACAGGAGCTGGAGAGGAAAATCCAGACCCTTGAGAAGGCTCAGCAGGCAAAGCCTGAAACCAGGGAGGAGACAAAAAAACCCACGCCTGCAGACAGAAGCCTACAGCTCAGGACAAGGTTTGAGGATAGAATAAAAGCTTACCAGGTTTCTCCATTCAGACAGACAGCTTTTTTACCGGACATATCCTTCATACTGGACTTTTCCCTGGTTGGCAGGAACAGGAAGGACCGAGAATTTCGTGAGCTTGTCATTCCAAGGCTTTGGCACAGACACGAGGAGGAGCACGGTCATTCTCTTCTGAACGACAGGAGGGGCTTTAACCTCAATTATGGGGAACTCTTCCTTTACGCCCCAGTTGACCCCTACTTTGACCTGTATGCCACCATACCCTTCTCCGAGCACGGTGCAGAGGTAGAAGAAGCCTACGCAGTTACAAGAGGACTACCCGGAGGTTTTCAATTAAAGATAGGTAAGTTCAGAAGTTCCTTCGGAAGACTAAACCTTCAACATCCTCATGTCTGGGACTTTGCCACCCAGCCACTGCCAAACAAAGTATTTCTTGGAGACCACGGTCTTGTGGAAAAGGGAGTTCAGATAAACTGGCTGGCACCCACCCCCTTCTATCTGCTCCTTGGTGCGGAGGTGCTTCAGGGAGAGAGCGAGCAGAGCTTCAACTACAGGGGATTTACCATAACAGACCCGAACAACCCGAACAACACCTTCACCCTTGAGGACAGGAATGCTCCGAGTCTATACCTTGGTTTTGTCAAAACTTCCTTCGACCTTGGAAACCTCTCCTTACTTACCGGACTTTCTTACGCGCAGGGCAGGCACAGACATGCTCATGACGACCACGGACTGGATGCAAAGACCAAGCTCTATGGCTTTGACCTTACCGCTAGGTATCAGATAGACAGCGTTAGATATGTAGCTTTTCAGGGAGAGTATATGCTTAGAGACCAGGACGGGACCAGATATGGGTTTAATCAAGCAGGTCAGGTGGTTACCAGAGCTGTGGATAGAAAGCAGTCTGGCTTTTACGCACAGCTGGTGGGTAGGTTTGCGAAGCAGTGGAGGGCAGGTGTAAGGTATGAGCTTATTAACAGAAACTCTGTAAGGGTAGGGGGCAACAGGGTTGCAACACCCGATAACCTACCCGCCTACTACGCCATGTTGGAGTATTCACCCACCGAATTCTCACGCATAAGGCTTCAGTT
>JBCNVH010000019.1:0-14689 GCA_039630295.1 Aquificaceae bacterium
AGGAAAGGAACATAAAGCTACAAAAAGTTCCAAGACGCAAGATAGAGGAGATGGCAGGCACAAAAAAAACTCAAGGCATAGTTGCTTTACTTAGCCCCGTGGAATACGTGCCCCCAGAAAGGCTTTTCGTGGAAACCTTAAAAAGTGGTTCTTTTTTCCTTACTCTTGACCATATTACAGACCCCCAGAATGTGGGAAACCTTCTAAGAACTTGCGAGGTTCTGGGCGGTTTGGGTGCTCTAATGCCTAAAGACAGGGCGTGTCCTATAAGTGATACAGTGGCGAAGGCTTCCGCCGGTGCGGTCTTTTATCTTATGCTTTCAAAGGTAGGAAGCCTTTCAAAAAGCCTGAGGGTTTTCAAGGATATGGGTGGATGGGTTGTAGTGGTAGAAAGGGGTGGAAGGGATATAAGAGACTTTGACTTTCTTCCGGGTTGCACTCTTGTGCTTGGCTCGGAGGGTGAGGGTGTCTCAAAGAGCATCATAGATGTGGCAGACATGGTAGTGTCAATACCCATGCGGGGCAGGGTTAGCTCTCTGAACGTTTCTTCTGCAGGTGCCATTGCCATGTGGCAGTTAGCTTCAAGGGTTCGGATAACACCCGAAAAAGCTTCAGGTTAGCAGAGAAAGAAAAAGCTCTGCCAGCACACGCCAAAAAGCGATAGAAACAAAGTTTTGCAGGGATTTAGCCTACTTTTATCAACTTTATCCTTTGAACTCTCAGTAAACCATAAAATCTCTGTAAAAGTCATAGCCTTTTGAGGCTTTCTCAGGATTGCTGTTTTCAAACCTTTGATAGTCAGGCACTCTGTAAGTGTTTGATAATAGTTCGCTAAGCTTCTGAAAAACTTCAATGTATAATGAGAGGGATGCGGTGGAGCAGGTATTTCTGGTATACCTCCAAGGAAGAACCGGCAGACGCGGAGGCGCCTTCTCATAAGCTCCTCCTGAAAGGTGGTTTTATAAAACAGGTCTCCGCAGGCATCTACGAGCTTACACCACCAGGCTTGAGAGTGCTAAGAAAGATAGAGAGCATAGTGCAAGGGAGATGGACAGGAGCGGCACTCAAGAGATGCTCCTGACAGTCTTGAACCCTGCGGAGCTCTGGAAGGAGACGGGAAGATGGGAGCTCTACGGCAGAGAGCTCTTCACGCTAAAGGACAGGAATGGAAGAGAATACTGCCTTGGACCCACACAGGAGGAGGAGGTCACGGACCTGATAAGGTCTTTTGTCAACTCCTACCGTCAGCTTCCTGTAATTCTCTACCAGATACAGGTCAAGTTCAGAGATGAGAAAAGACCGCGTTTTGGTCTCATAAGGGGAAGGGAGTTTATCATGAAGGATGCCTATTCCTTTGATGCGGACCAGTTCTCCGCCATGGTCTCTTACGAAAGTATGAAATTTGCCTACGAAAGGATATTCAGGAAACTCAGGTTGAAAACCCTCATGGTGGAGGCAAGCGTTGGCGCCATAGGTGGTATAAGCTCTCACGAATTTGTGGTGCTGACCGAATACGGCGAGGCGAGGGTTGCCTATTGTGAAAGTTGCGGTTATGCGGGTAACGCGGAGGTGGTAAAGCTTCCAAAAAACAGAGAAGAGGATGAGGAAGAAAAGCCCCTCATGGAGATAGAAACACCAAACACCCACACAATAGAGAAGCTCTCTTCCTTCCTTGGAGTGCCCCCGAGAAAGATAATAAAGTCAGTGCTCTATCTTGTGGACGGCTCGAGACCCGTCCTCTTTCTCATAAGAGGTGATAGAAACGTGGATGAAAACAAGGTGGAGACAGTCCTTGGCACGGAGAACTTCAGGCTTGCGGAGGACAAAGAGGTTAGGGAGCTTCTAAAGACAGAGAAGGGCTTTATAGGTCCCTTTAATCTGCCCGCTTCTGTGAGGGTTTACTGGGACAACTCCACCCACGGACTTAAAAACGCAGTCATAGCCTTTAACAGACCCAACTACCATTATGTGAACGCAAACCCGGGAAGAGACTTTTCTTACGGTGAGTTTGTGGATGTGTGTCAGGTGGAAGAAGGTGACCCCTGCCCCAGATGCGGCGCATCCCTCAGGGTAAGCAAAGGTCTTGAGCTGGGCCACATATTCCTGCTTGGCACAAGATACTCAGAACCCATGAGAGCCCTTTACAGAGACCCGCAGGGTCAGGAAAAACCCATCATAATGGGCTGTTACGGCATAGGCATATCAAGGTGCATGTCCGCCCTTGTGGAGCAGTATCACGACGAGAGGGGCATAAGGTGGCCCATACCAGTGGCACCCTTTGAGCTGGACCTTATATGCGTGAACACCTCAGACCCTCAGCAGAAGGAGGTGGCGGACAGGCTCTACCTCCTTGCGGAGGAGATGGGTATAGAAACAATTTACGATGACAGAGATGAAAGTCCTGGCTTTAAATTTGCGGACGCAGACCTGTGCGGCTTTCCCTACAGGCTGGTGGTTGGAAAGAAGGTAAAGGAGGGGAAAGTGGAACTTCAAAACAGACAGACGGGCGAGCGTCAGGACTTGGATATAGAGGGGGCAATTGATGAGCTTAAGGCAATTATAGAGAGAGACAAGCAGGCACCATGAGCGGAACAACCATGTAGAGAACGCCCCCTAACTTCTGACTAAGGCTTATAAATCAGGAGCTGCAGGAATGGGCGGGTTAAGCTATTAAGGATAGGGAGTATTATAATTTTTCCTATGAGAGAGATATTTATCACTGATGTGTCTCTTAGGGATGGTATTCAGTCACTTTTAGCCACCCGTGTCCGCACGGAAGACCTTTTACCCCTTATTGAAATACTTGACAGATGCGGTTTCTGGTCTCTGGAGGTCTGGGGTGGTGCTACCTTTGATGTATGCCTTAGATACCTTAAGGAAGACCCCTGGGAAAGGTTAGAACTCTTTAAGAAGCATGCACCCAATACCAGGCTCGAGATGCTCCTGAGGGGGCAGAACGTGGTAGGTTACAGACACTACGCGGACGATGTGGTGGAAGAATTTGTAAAGAGGGCTTATGAAAAGGGTATAGAGGTTTTCAGAATATTTGATGCCCTAAACGACACAAGAAACATGAGGAAGTCTATTGAGACCGCAAAGAAATTGGGGGTGCTGGTCAAGGGCGTCCTTTCCTACACAATAAGCCCGGTTCACAGAGTTGAATACTATCTGGGGGTTGCGAGAGAACTGGTGGATATGGGCATAGATATAATCTCCATAAAGGACCAGGCAGGTCTTCTCTCACCCAAGGTATGCTATGAGCTTGTGAAGGCTCTAAAGTCCGAGTTTCCCAATTATCCCGTCCACCTGCACACCCAGACCAGCGCAGACCTTGCCCAGATGGCACAGCTCAAGGGTGTGGAGGCGGGTGCGGAGATGATAGACACGGTCTTCTACAGCCTATCCTGTCAGACCTCCCATCCCCCTGGTGAGACCATGATATACGCCCTCAGGGAGTTTGGATACACCATAAAGGTGGACGAAAAGCTATACCAGAAGGCGGGAGAGCTCTTTGCCAGCATAAGGAAGAAGTATAAAAAATACGATGTGCTACCACCCTACCCTGATGTGGGCGTGTTGATACATCAGGTGCCCGGTGGCATGATATCCAACTTCATAAGTCAGTTAAGAGAACAGGGTATGGAAGAAAAACTTCCGCAGGTCCTTGAGGAGGTGGTGAGGGTAAGAGAAGACCTGGGTTATCCACCCCTCGTTACACCCACCAGTCAGATAGTAGGTTCTCAGGCTTTCTTGAACGTGGTCCAGGGAGAGAGGTATAAGGTGGTTACCAAGGAAACAAAGGACTACGTGAAAGGTCTCTACGGAAGACCGCCCGCGCCCATAAGAGAGGAGATTATAAGGAAGATACTGGGTGAAGAGAAGCCCATATACCACATAAGACCCGCAGACCTCCTCCAGCCCGAGCTCCCTCTTTTGAGAGAAGAAGCTATGAAAGCAGGAGCAAAGAGTGAGGAGGATGTGCTCTCCTATGCCCTCTTCCCCCTTGTGGCAAAGGAGTTTTTCGAGTTCAGGGCAAGGGGGGAAAAGCTTCCTCCGGAGGAACTGGTGGAAGAAAAAAAAGAAAACATACCGGTGGAGTTTGTCATAACCGTTCATGGAGAACAATACCACGTGCAGATTGCGGGAAGGGGTGAACCCACCGCCGAAGGTAGACCCTTTTTCGTGAGACTTGACGGTAAGCTGGAGGAGGTTCTCCTAAGACCTCTCAAAGAGGTGGAAAGCCTGCCTTCCCCTTACGGCGAGATAACCTACGCCACTGAAGTAAAACCCAGAAGACCAAGACCGGTAGGAGTTGGAGATATAACCTCGCCTATCTCTGGAAAAGTTGTTAACGTAAAGGTCACACCGGGTCAGCAGGTCAAGGAGGGTGAGGTGCTTTTTCTGGTGGAAGCCATGAAGATGGAAAACGAAGTCCACAGCCCACTTGACGGCACTGTGGAAGAGGTTTTTATATCGGTGGGTGATGTGATAAACCCTGATGAGGTGGCGGTCAGGATAAAGCCTACTAAAATATGAGCCTGAAGGTGTTGGTGGTAGAAGACGACAGAGACCTGGCAGAGCTCATAGCCTACAACCTAAGGAAGGAAGGTTATGAGCCGGTTGTATGTCTGAGGGGTAGAGAGGCAATAAACAGCCTCAGCTCTGAAAAGCCGGACCTGGTGCTTCTTGATGTTATGCTTCCTGATTATGATGGCTTCAGGATAGCACAGCATTTAAGAGACAACCCTGCGCTGAAGGAGCTCCCTGTTATTTTCATAACCGCCAGAGACCTGGAGCAGGACAAGCTGAAGGGCTTTTCCCTTGGTGCGGACGATTACATAACAAAACCCTTCTCAATGAAAGAACTTCTGGCAAGGGTCAAGGCTGTGATGAGAAGGGTAGGAAAGGAAAGAAAACAGACCAGTTTTAAACTGGGAAGCCTCGAGATAGACCTTGAGAAAAAGGAGGTGAAAAGGGGTGAAGAAATGGTAGACCTTACGCCCACCGAGTTCCTCATACTGTCCGCCCTTCTTGAAAACTACGGAAAGCCCGTCAGCAGGGAATACCTCATAGAGAGGGTTCTCAAAAGAGATGTATACGACAGGACGGTTGACGTGCACATCAAAAAGCTAAGGGAAAAGCTCGGAGAGGAGGGAAAGGCAGTTCATACGGTCAGAGGCTTCGGTTATAAGTTGAGCCTATGAGGTGGTTTATTCCCCTTTTCCTTCTCCTCTTTGCCCTTATGCATCTTTACATCTTCTGGAGGCTCGTAAGACCTGCGGTGAGGGGTATGGGTTTCAGAGCCTTCTCAGCCGGGGTTTTTATCTTGGGTTTTCTCTTGCCCTTTATCTGGAGGTATGCGGACACCCACATGCACCCTCAGGTTGCCTATCTTACCGCCCTTTCGGGACTCCTCTGGATTGGCTTCCTCTTTTACCTTTTTCTATCTGGGCTCCTTCTGGAATTCTACAGAGGTTTTGTCCTTATCCTAAAGAGTTTTCTGAATATAAACCCACTGCCTATACCTTCCCCAAGGGCTTCCCTTTCTCTGACCCTTCTACTCTCCTTTAGCCTCTCCGCCTACAGCTACTATGAAACCCTTAACCTTAAGGTTGAAAGGTTTAGCCTTGAAACAGAAAAACTGCCGCCGGGTGTAGAGAGGATAAGGATACTGCACATCTCGGACCTTCACCTGGGACCGGTGATGGGTGTGGACAAGATAGAGCTGGTGCGTGAGGTTTACGAGAGAGAACGTCCCCACCTGGTGGTTTCCACCGGTGACCTGGTGGACGGTAACATGAAGGACAAGCTCCACCTCGCCCTGGCGCTTTCTGAAATGAACCCTCCTCTCGGAAAGTATGCGGTGCTTGGTAACCATGAATACTACAGGGGCGTAGAGCAGGCGGTAGAGTTTACCGAAAGGGCAGGCTTTAGTCTTTTGAGAGGTGAGATTATCCATCTGAGGGAGCACAACCTTGCACTGGCTGGTATAGATGATAAGGACTGCAGGTTTTTCCGCAAATGCAGAGGCACTCTATCTGACAGAGAGCTGCTTCAGAAAGGGGAGAGGAAAAGCTTTGTCCTCTACCTCAAACACAGACCGGAGCTTGAAGAGAGAAGTGAAGAGTTATTCGACCTTATGCTCTCCGGACATACGCACGGTGGTGTTTACTATCCGGTGGGTAAGCTCCTGCTCACCAGGATGTTTCTGGGTGACAGAGGGCTTTACAGGCTTGGCAATGCCTATGTTTACATAAGTAAGGGTGTGGGAACTGGTGGTCCACCCATGAGGCTTTTTTCACCGCCGGATGTGGCTGTTATTGACCTTCTAAACAGGCGGAGATGAAGGAAACAAAGAGAGGATGGGGCTGGAAGGGTTTACTCTTGAACTCGGGATGAAACTGACAGCCTATATACCAGGGGTGGTCTCTGAGCTCCAGCATTTCCACGAGACTACCATCGGGCGAGAGCCCTGAAAAGACCATACCCAACCTCTCAAAGCTCTCTCTATAACGGTTGTTGAACTCATAACGGTGTCTGTGCCTTTCCTGAATGATTTCCCGTCCGTAAATCTCTCTAACTTTTGTCCCGGGGACAAGCCTGCAGGGGTAAGAGCCGAGCCTCATGGTGCCACCCAGCTCTTTTATACCCTTCTGCTCCTCCATTATGTCTATGACTGGGTGGGGTGTGTAAGGGTCAAACTCGGTAGAGTTAGCTTCCTTCAGACCGAGCACTTCTCTTGCAAACTCTACACACATGAGTTGCATACCCAGACATATGCCAAAGGTGGGTTTTTTTCTCTCTCTTCCGTAGGTGAGAGCTCTGAGCTTGCCTTCCACGCCCCTTTCGCCAAAGCCTCCCGGCACCAGTATGCCATCAACCCCATCCAGTGCAGACTCTAAATAGTTCTCCGAGTTTATCCACTCTATTCTTACCCTTACCCCGTTGGCTATACCACCGTGAAGAAGCGCCTCCGCCACGCTCTTGTAGGAGTCCTTTAAAGACACATACTTGCCCACAAGGGCAACCCTTACCTCTCTCGGGGCGGACTTAAGCACCCGAACTATGCCTTCCCACTTGCTTTCCACCTCTCTGTATTCAAAACCAAAGCGCTGGGCAACCAGTCTGTCAAGCTTCTGTTCCTTGAAATACAGGGGCACTTCATATATGAACTCCACATCTGGGGCAGATATGACTGCGGATTTTTTTACGCTGGTGAACAGGGCTATCTTTTCCTTTATACCCTCCGGTATGTCGACCTCGGACCTACACAGGATTACATCCGGCTGTATGCCTATGGCTCTTAACTCTTTGACCGAGTGTTGTGTGGGCTTTGTTTTTAGCTCTCCTGCGGTCTTTACAAAAGGGACGTAGGTGGTATGCACGAAGAGCACTCTCTCCCTTCCAAACTCCATGGAGAGCTGACGCACCGCCTCGAGAAAGGGGAGACTTTCTATGTCGCCTACCGTCCCTCCCACCTCCACTACAACCACATCACAACCATCCTCCACTTCTCTTATAAGCCTTTTTATCTCGTCGGTTATGTGGGGTATGACCTGCACCGTAGCACCAAGGTATCCACCCTCCCTCTCTCTGCGTATCACATTGTAGTAGACCCTGCCTGCAGTGACGTTGTTTTTCCTTTCCATGTTTCTGTTAATAAACCTCTCGTAATGCCCCAGGTCCAGGTCCGTCTCCGCGCCGTCTTCCGTTACGTAAACCTCCCCATGCTGGTAGGGGCTCATGGTGCCGGGGTCCACATTGAGATAGGGGTCCAGCTTCTGGATGTTTACCTTAAGACCCTGCTCCTCAAGGAGAGAGGCTAAGGAGGCGGAAGCTACACCCTTACCCAAAGAAGAGAGCACGCCACCGGTCACAAAGATGTAATGGGCCATGTGTAGATATTTTACCTCATGCAACAGGAACTGAATTCCTGACCCTCTCCACCTCCTTCAGGTCCACCCTTACCTGCAGGAGGCTGTCTCCCTTCTCCGAGAATGCCAGCACCTCACCCCAGGGACCATATATGGCGGAAGAGCCCGCATACTCCTCCTCGCCCACCCTTCCCCATCCGTTGGCGAGCATTAAAAAGGACTGGTTCTCTATAGCTCTGGCTCTGGAAAGGGTTATGAGATGTTCTCTCCTTTTTGCACCCCACAGAGAGGGCACTACAAGGAGCTCCGCCCTCCTCAGCCCCCAGGAGAGCAAAGGAAACCTGAGCTCAAAACACAGCAGGATGCCCAGTCTAAAACCAGGGAGTTCAAAGATGGGGTTTTCAGAACCCGGGAGAAAATATCTCTGCTCTTCATAGAGAGGAAAGAGCTTTATCTTGTGCCTTACGCCTACCACCTCCCCTCTGTCCACAATAATCGCAGAGTTGTGTATACCCCTCTCAGTTTGCAGAGGATAGCTCCCTATGAGGGTCAGCTCCTTCTCTCGCGAGACCTGCCTTAGGGCTTCCAGCACTCTCTCAGTAGCCTTTGCGTGGTCTTTTAGATTTTCATAGTCAAAGCCACACTGCCACATCTCCGGCAGTGCCACCACCGAACCCCTTTCCACCCGCTCTATCCTTTCTAACACATAGGACAGGTTTTTCTCCACCTGTCCCAGAGAGGGGCAGAGCTGGAGCACTGCAAGGTTAAGCATGGCTTATAAGATTATAAGAAAAGTCTTTAAAGTCAAGGGCTATGATTTATGTTAGTATTTTAAACCCATGGAAAGGTTCTTACCCTTCCTTAGATGGTTCAGGAACTATGAGGGAAAAACCTTCAGTTCAGACCTTATAGCGGGTTTGACGGTGGCTGTGGTTCTCGTGCCCCAGTCTATGGCTTATGCCCTCATTGCGGGGCTTCCACCTGTTTACGGTCTGTATGCGGCCTCAATCCCGGTGATAGTGGCTGCCCTCTTTGGGAGCTCCGCCCAGCTTGCCACCGGTCCTGTTGCCATAGTGGCTTTCCTCACCTTTGTATCTCTCTCCGGTTTTGCCAAGCCTGGTGAGGAAAAGTTCATAGAACTTGCCATACTTATGGCTTTCCTTGTAGGTCTTATCCAGCTCCTGCTTGGCGTTTTCAGGCTTGGTTTTCTTGTGAACTTTGTATCTCACTCGGTTATAGTGGGTTTTACAAATGCGGCAGCCATAATCATAATGACCACACAGGTGCCAGCCATTCTCGGTATAAAGGTGGAACAAAAGGAGCTCATCTTCCAGAACCTATATGAGATACTGATAAACCTGCCAAAAACCAACCCCTACACTCTGGCAGTGGGTATCCTTTCAATACTCCTGATAGTAGGTTTGAAAAGGATAAACAAAAACTTCCCATCCGCTCTCTTTGCGGTGGTGCTCTTTACCGCACTTTCTTACTTTTTTGCCTTTGAGAGCTACGGCATAAGGGTGGTAGGTGATATACCCAGAGGTCTACCCTTCCCCTCTCTGCCTACCATAGACCTGGAGCTCTTGGATAGCGTGTTAGGAAAAGCCTTTATAGTGGCTCTCGTGGGTTTTATGGAGGCTTACGCCATAGCTAAGTTCATAGCCAGTCAGACGAAACAAAAGATAGATGTAAATCAGGAGCTCGTGGGGCAGGGTCTTGCTAACCTTGTGGGTTCCTTCTTCAAAAGTTTTCCTGTCAGCGGTTCCTTCTCGCGCTCTGCGGTCAATTTTCAGGCAGGTGCAAAGACGGGTATGGCAAACATAGTAAGCGCAAGTTTTGTGCTGGCAACCATCTTTCTTGTAGCACCCCTGCTTTATTATCTTCCCAGGGCGGTTCTGTCCGCGGTGGTCATAACTGCGGTCATAAGCCTTGTAAAACCCGGCTACTTCGTTCATCTCTGGAAGACAAACCGCTACGATGGCATATCCGCCATAACCACCTTTGTCATGTCCTTTGTAATGAAACCAGACTATGCCATATTCATCGGTATGTTCCTCTCCCTTTCTCTTTTTCTCTGGAGAAGCCTGTATCCAAGGATAGTGAGGATGTCGAGAGACCCTCTCAGCAAAACCTTTGTGAACGCTGAGAGCAACAACCTGCCCACCTGTCCGCAAATAGAGATGGTGCGTCCTGAAGCCTCCTTCTACTATGCGAACTCAGAAAACATTCTTGAGGAAATAAGAGAGATAGCAGAACAAAAGCCTGCCCTGAAGCATCTGGTCATTGACTGCGAATCTGTTAATTACATGGATGGCACGGCTTTGGATGCCCTTATGGACTTTCTCGAGGACATCAGAAAAAGGGGCATAAATCTGGTCTTTGTCAACGTAAAGGGACCTGTAGAGGAGGTTATGCGTCGCTCGGGCTTTCTGGAAAAGCTCGGAAAGGAAAACACCCTGCCCTCGAAAGGTTACGCACTGGGTCATCTCTTCAAGAGTATAGACCACGATTACTGCGTGAAGGTCTGTCCCTATGCTCTGTTTAACGAATGCTACACGGTGAAAGATTACGTGAAGTTTGAACAGGCACCAAGTCCGATAAGAGACCTTTACGAGCACCTTTCTTCTTACGAGGAGCTGGAAGTGTATGCGGGTAAAGCTTACCGTAACCTTATACTGAAAAGGGATGGGGTGGAGCTTGAGCTTAGGGCGGAGGATTTTTACACGGACGGAAAAGCTCTTTTCCTCCCCTCCACCAGGGTGGTGAACATAGGTGGGGAGTTCCTGCCTCTTGGAAACCTGTGCCTTAAGAAGGATTGTGTTATGAAAAATGGGTTTGTCTATTTAGGTGTGAGCACACAGGAGGTTGCGGAGAGCCTTCTGAAGATATTCAAATAAAAAGCCCCCTTGCGGGGGCTGTCTTTTTAGTCAAGCTCGGGCATCTCGGGGGTTGGTGCCTTTTCCTTCTTTTCCTCCGGTATCTCCGCCACAAGCGCCTCGGCGGTCAGCATGGTGCCAGCTACGGAGGCTGCGTTCTGTATGGCAATCCTCACCACCTTGGTTGGGTCTATGATGCCCGCCTCCACCATGTCCTTGTATTCGCCGTGAGCCGCATCAAAGCCCCAGGACTTACCCTTCTCACCGCCCAGCTGTAGAACCTTTTCAAGGACCACATAACCCTCAAAGCCTGCATTGCTGGCAATCTGTCTGAGAGGTGTTCTGCAGGCTTTCCTGACTATGTCCACGCCTACCTGCTGGTCCGGGTTCTCCACCTTGAGGTCATCCAGTTTCTCAGAAGCTCTTACCAGCGCCACACCACCGCCGGGAACTATACCTTCCTCAACAGCCGCCTTGGTAGCATGCACCGCATCCTCTACCCTTGCCTTCTTTTCTTTGAGCTCCGCCTCGGTTGCCGCACCTACCCTTATTATAGCTACACCACCAGCCAGTTTTGCAAGCCTTTCCTGAAGCTTTTCTCTATCATAGTCGGAGGTGGTCTCCACTATCTGCTTCTTTATCTGTTCTATCCTGCCCTATCTTGTCCTTTGAGCCCTTGCCACCCACTATGGTGGTGTTGTCCTTATCCACGATGACCTTATCCGCCCTTCCCAGCATGTCCATGGTGACGCTCTCAAGCTTTATGCCCAGCTCCTCGGTTATGGCAGTGCCGCCGGTGAGTATGGCTATGTCCTGTAGGTAATCCTTTCTCCTTTGACCAAAGGAGCCGGGAGCCTTAACCGCGCATGCCCTTATAACACCCTTTATGTGGTTCACCACCAGAGTTGCCAGAGCTTCCCCGCCTCCCACATCCTCCGCAATTATAAGGATGGGTTTTCCTGCCCTCACCACATGCTCGAGCACTGGTAGGAGGTCTTTTACATTGGATATTTTCTTTTCGTAAATCAGTATGTAGGGGTCTTCAAGGACTGCTTCCATCTTGTCCGGGTTGGTCACAAAATATGGTGAGAGGTAGCCCCTGTCAAACTGCATACCCTGAACCGTCTCAAGGGTTGTCTGTGCGGACTTGGATTCTTCAACGGTTATAACACCATCCTTGCCCACCGCCTCCATAGCATCCGCTATTATCTTTCCTATCTCCGGGTCGTTGTTGGCGGATATGGTAGCTACCTGCTCTATCTCCTTCCTTCCGCCCACCTGTATGGACTGAGCCTTTATCTCTTCCACCACCTTCTCCACTGCCTTGTCTATACCCCTCTTGAGGTCCATGGGGTTAGCGCCGGAGGCTATGGCTTTGAGACCTTCGGTAAAGATAGCCTGAGCAAGCACTGTGGCTGTAGTGGTGCCGTCACCTGCCACGTCCGAGGTCTTGGAAGCCACTTCTTTGACCAGCTGTGCCCCCATGTTCTCGTAGGGGTCTTTAAATTCTATTTCCTTGGCAACTGTCACGCCGTCCTTGGTCACGAGGGGTGTGCCCCACTTCTTCTCAATTATCACCTCTCTACCCCTTGGACAAGAAGGGTGACCTTGGACCGCATTGGCAAGCCTGTCCACGCCCTCCCTGAGCCTCGCCCTTGCTTCCTCTCCATAGAGAACTCTCTTTGCTGCCATGCTACCACCTCCTTTTAAAGTTTTTTTACTCAACTATTGCAAGTATTTCGTCCTCGGACATGATGAGATACTTTTCGCCGTTCAGTTCCACCTCTGTGCCCGCATACTTGTTGAAAACTACCCTGTCGCCGGGCTTTACGGTAGGCTTCAGCTTCTCACCGTTCTGAAGCACTTTACCTTCACCCACTGCCACCACCTCACCCAGCTGGGGTTTTTCTTTGGCAGTGTCCGGTATGATTATGCCAGAGGCTGTCCTCTGCTCTTGCTCCTCAAATCTTTTGACCACCACCTTGTCATAAAGGGGCTTGAGCTTTGCCATGTTTCACCTCCTTTCAAGGGTTTTTTACGGATAGATATTATATTAACAGGCGGAGAGTTTGTCAAGAGGTTTTTATAAATAGTTGAGTATGAAAGACTAAAACTTTTTTAGCCTTAATGAGTAAAGAACTGGATAGATTAAGGGCTATATCTGAGGCTCAGGTCTGTGTTCTTTTTCTGAGCCCTATCCTGTCAAAAAACTCATACAGCACCGGCAACAGGAAAAGGCTCAGGGGTAGACCTGTGAAGATGCCACCTATGACCGCAAGGGCAAGGGGCTTTCTCAGCTCTGCACCCGCAGTGAGACCAAGTGCCACTGGCGTGAGGGCGGACACGATGGTAAAGGTGGTCATAAGTATGGGTCTTAGTCTTTCCTTTCTTGCCTGAAGTATGGCTTCACGGGTTGGCATGTTTTCCTTTCTAAGCTGGATTATACGCTCAATAAAAAGCACTGCATCCCGCACGATAATACCAACAAGAAGTATTATTCCAAAGTAGGAAGGAACGCTGAGGGATGTGTTTGTCAAAAGCAGAAGACCGAAGGTGCCGGCTATGGCTAAAGGCACCATCAAAAGCACGGTGAAGGGATGTCTGTAGCTCTCGAAGAGGCTTGCAAGAACCATGTAAACCGCAACCAGGGCAAACAGCAGGGCAAAGCCAAGACCCTGAAAAGCTCTCTGAAACTCCTTAGCCTGACCTACAGGCTCAAAGGTGCGCCCCGGTGGCAGGTTGTTTCTGAGCCAGCCTTCCACCTCGGCGACAGCTTCCGCAAGAGACTTCTGAGGGGAGAGGTTGGAGAAGAAGTTAAAGGAATACTGACGGTTATAACGGTTTATAGCCTTGTATCCTGTAGCGGTTTGCACTTCCACCAGCTCTGTAATGGGGACGAGCTCACCTTTGAAGTTTCTAACAAAAACTTTGTTAAGGTTTTCCACATTCTGGACGAACTCGGGCACAGCTTTTACATAAAGGTCGTAGCTCTCCGCACCCAGCTCGTAAGTGCCCATCTGAAACTTTCCAAAGAGCACGTTCAGGGTTATGGCTACTGCTTCTACATTAACACCTAAATCACCCAGCTTTTCTCTGTTTACTCTTATCTGCACCTGAGGCTCGTTAAGTCTTAGGTCCGTGTCCACATCTCTGTAGCCCTGTCTATTTCTAAACTCTGCGGTTAGTCTGTTGGCTATGTTCTGGAGCTCTTCCAGGGATGGTCCCCTTATGGCATACTGCAGGTCTACCTGTCTTATTCACAGGACCTATGATGTTAGGCGGTTCTATGCTTACTCTCACATCTCTGACCTTTCGGAGCTCTTCTCTCATCATTTCCATGATTCTTGCCTGATGGGGTCTTTTGCCTTCCTTAAGGTATACAAAGCCTATGCCGCCGTTTACGTCCGGTCTTCCTGCCACGCCCTGACCCATGGCAAGACCCAGCCTGTCCACATAGGGGTTTTTGAGGATGATAGCTTCTATCTCTTTAGTCTTCTGCTCGGTGTATTCAAAGGAAGAGCCCACAGGCGTTTCAAACCTCACCAAAAACCTGCCCTCGTCCACTATGGGGAAAAACTCCTTCTTTGTCTGCGTAAAAAGCCAGTAGCCGGCAAAAACGCTCGCCAGTGAAAGAGCTATTACAACCAGTTTATGCTCCAAGGACCATCTTAAAAGTCTGTCAAAAACGGCTTCAAACTTATCGTAAGCCCTTGTAAAAGGGTTTGTGGGAGCTCTTCCTGAAACAAGCCTTGAGACTGCCATGGGCGTAAAGCTGACCGCCACCACGTAAGAGAGGGCTATGGCTATGGCTAAGGTAAGGGCAAAAGAGCCAAAGAGCTTGCCTACCACACCCTTGAGGAAGATAATAGGCAGGAACACAATAACCAGAGAAGCTGTAGAGGCAAGAAGGGCGAAGATAACCACGCGCGTGCCAACTTC
>JBCNVH010000002.1:0-3675 GCA_039630295.1 Aquificaceae bacterium
CAGGAAAAGAGAGAGCTTATGTCTGGTTCACCCCTGTGAGGACAGAAAAGGAGCAAGGACCGGGCTTTAAGTAGCTGGGGAAGGCTCAGAAGCCTTTCCACTATCCGGGCGGATAGTCTTTCTCGCTCTTCCTGGGAAAGCCCTTCCCTTCTCTTTAGAAATTGCTTTCTCAGGTCTCTCTTCGTGGCTAAGGTCATCTTCCGCCTCCTCTTTAAGGAAGGGCAAAGGCAAGGTTTATACCCGCCCATGCCGTGGAGAAAGGAGCCTTCGGTGGGCCCCCAAAAAGGACAGGTGGGTGCTCTCCCGGAGAGCCAACCCGACTTCCCCGGAGACCGAGCTCCCTAATGGCTCACCATGTGGACCCCAATATGAGCTCCTTCACCACGCACAGGGCAGGCTCTATCTTAGCTTTGCCCCATACTCTTCTTCCAGCTCCCTTAACAGCCCATCAACCAGCTCCTTCACCTGCTGGTCCGAAAGGGTTCCTTCCTTGCTTCTAAAGGTAAGTCGGAAGCTAACGCTCTTCTTGCCTTCCCCAAACCTTTGGTCTCTATAAAGGCTAAAAACTTTCACGTCCTCCATAAGTTCCTTGCTCCTGATATGGGATATTAATTTATCCACGCTCACCCCTTTGTCTACCAGTAGGGTTATGTCCCTCACTGCAGGTGGAAAGTGAGCCAGGGGTTTGTAAATCCTCCTGACCCTTTTTAGCTTTTTCAAGCTGAGCTCACCCATTATGACCCTATGCTTTATCTCCAGTCTTTCCTGAAGTTCAGGGTTCAGAACCCCCACCAGGGCGATGGGCTCCTCGCCCAGGAAAAAGCGCCTCTGAAGGTTTGGGTGAAAAAGGGGTAAGTCAGAGTTCTCCGAATGGTAGTTCTCCGAGTAGAGGTTGAGAATATCCTGAAGGAGACTGAGAGCTTCATAGTGTGAGTGTTCTTCCTCAGGGAAAAGCCTCCTGTAACCTGTCATGAGGAAGCAGAGCTTTGTTTCCTCCTCTTCCTGAAACACCTTGCCGAGTTCAAATATAGCCATGCTGTAGTTGTAGTTCCTGATATTTTCGAGGCAAACTCTGAGTAGAGAGGGTATGAGGGAAGTCCTTAAGAACCTCTCGGATTTGTTCAGAGGGTTGAGTATCTCAAGGGGTGGTAGGGGGAGAGAGAGGTCTTTATAGAGCTCGGAGTTTTCAAAGGAGAAGGTAATGACCTCGGAGAAGCCTCTCCCTACCATAAAACTCCTAAGGGCTTCCTCAAGATTTTCCACTTCTGAAGGTTTTGAGAGAACTCTCAGGGGCTGTGTCTTTACCTCTCCGTATCCCTTAACCCTAAGGAGCTCCTCTATCAGGTCCACATCTCTGTGCATGTCAAAACTTCTGTGGGAGGGTATGTAAGCCTCCACACCGCATCTTTGAAGCCTGTGGGGAACCTCAAGGCTCTCAAGGGTTCGGGAGATAAACTCTCTGTCAAAGTCCTCCCCCGAATACTTCCTGTATTTCTCCAGGCTCAGGAAGACCCTCTTCGGCTCGTAGGGTTCGGGATAGACATCCTTAAGGGCTGTCAACCTTCCACCAGCCAATTCAAGGATAAGGCTTATGGCAAGGTCCTGAGCACTTCTTACCCCCTCTATATCCACATTCCTCTCAAATCTGTAGGAGCTGTCTGTCTGCAGTCCCAGAGACCTGGCGGATTTCCTTACCCTGTAAGGGTCAAAATAGGCAGACTCGAGCAGGATACTCTCCGTTCCTTCTCTCACAGAACTCTCAAGACCACCTACCACTCCCGCAAGGGCGAGGGGCTTCTCCATATCCGCTATCAGGAGGTTAAGGGAACTCAGGCTTTTCTCGGTCCCAAGAAGGGTTTTCAAGCTCTCTCCTTCTGACGCATCCCTCACAAGCAGGGGCAGGCGGAGTTCCTTCAGGTCAAAGGCGTGGAGGGGCTGACCCTCTAAAAGCATTACATAGTTTGTTATGTCCACAAGGTTGTTTATTGTCTTTATCCCGCACTGCCAGAGCCTCTTCCTCAGCCAGAGAGGGGAAGGCTTTACTTTCACGCCTTCCACAATTGCACCCCTGTAGCGTTTGCAGTCTTTTGATCCCACCCTTATATCTATCTCCCCGGTTTCCTCATAGACCGGATACTTTCTCTCCCTTCTCCTAAGACCGAGAAGGGCGGATACCTCCCTTGCAAGACCCTTCAGAGAAAGGAGGTCTCCCCTGTTGGGTGTGGGTTCCACTTCAAGAAGGTATTCACCAAAGCCCAGAAGGTCCTGGGCGGAGGTGCCGGGCTTTAGGTCCTCCTCAAAGGTCAGCAGACCCTCCCTCTGGTCTTCAAGTCCGAGCTCTCTTGCGGAGAGAAGCATCCCCTGAGAAACAAAGCCGTCAAACTCTCTCTTTGTTACACACATGCTCCCGACCTTTGCGTTGGGAAGCGCCAGAAGAACACCATTACCCTCCTTCAGGCTCTTATCTGCGGATGCTACCTGAAGGTAAAGGTTATCGCCTGCCTGCACTCTGTATAGGACAAGGTCTCTGCTGGGGTGAATGCTTCTTTCCACCACCTTGGCAAAAATAACACCCTCCAGCTCCACACCCCACCTGCTCACGGAGGTTTCCACGCTTTTGAGTGTAAGTTCCTCCGCCACCCTGTAAGGGTCAAGACCTTCCAGGTCCAAAAGCTCGGAGAGCCAGGAGAAGGGGACTTTCATGGAAATATTATAAATCTCTGTAGGGTGCGGTAGTCAGGTATTTTTCACCACCGTCCGGAAATATAACCACGATAACCCCCTCTTCCAGCTCCTCCGCCAGCTGGAGGGCTGCCTTCAGGGCTGCGCCGCAAGATTGACCTGCCAGTATCCCCTCCTCTCTGGCAAGCCTCTTTGTCATCTCGTAGGCGGGCTCTGTTTCTACAAAGATAGTCCTGTCCAGGAAGGTCTCCTCAAAAATACCCGGCTTTATAGAGCTCTCTATGTGCTTTAGACCTTCTTTATGCCATGAAAGGGATAGGCAGGCTGGACACCCACCACCTGAACCTCAGGGTTGTATACCTTTAGCCTCCTGCCCGTCCCCATAACGCTTCCCCCGTGCCTATACCTGCCACCAGATGGGTTATCCTTCCACCTGTCTGGTTCCATATCTCGATACCGGTGGAGTAAAAGTGAGCTTTCCAGTTTGCCGGGTTGTTATACTGGTCAAGGTATATATACTTCTCCGGCTCTTCGCTCACCTTCTTCCTGACAAAGAGTATGGCACCGTCCGTCCCTTCCATTGGGTCTGTGAAGTAGACCTTTGCACCGTAGGCTTTTATAATTCTTTTCCTTTCCTCGCTCACATTGGCAGGCATGGCGAGCTCCACAGGAACATTAAGACAGGCACCTACCATGGCAAGGGCTATCCCGGTGTTTCCTGAAGTGGCATCTATAACCACTTTACCCTCCTTAAGAAGTCCCCTTTCCATGGCATCCAGAAACATGCTCAGGGCTGGTCTATCCTTTACAGAACCTCCCGGGTTGAAGCTTTCCAGCTTGGCGTAGACCTCCACCTTTGGGGAAATATGGGGGGGGATAACCCTTCTGAGCCTAACGAGGGGTGTGTTTCCTACCAGGTTGAGAATAGAGCTTCTCTGTCTTCTGTAAGGTTCGTCATGCTGACCTAAAACCCACACAGAAAGATTATAAGTC
>JBCNVH010000020.1:0-10635 GCA_039630295.1 Aquificaceae bacterium
ACTAAGTCACGCCCTTCCTTTAGAGTGAGAGAATACTTCTTTCCTATACCCGGCAGGTCTACATCTCTTATTTCCATAGAGCTATTTTATCGGTTTTTCAAAATCCTGAAAAGGTCTTTCCTTTCCGTTAACACAATCGACTTTATACTGTCGTTCTTCTGATAGGCTTGCAAAACTCTCCCTGTATGAATTCCACAAGCTTCTGAAACTGAGCTTCAAGCTCTTCCATCTGTTCTTTCATACGCAGTATTATCTCTATACCCGCAAGGTTAACACCCAGCTCTCTGCTCAGCGTCAGGATGAGCTCTATCCTTTGTATGTCCTCCTCCGTGTAGTATCTTGTTCTGCCCCTGCTTCTTGTGGGCTTGTTCGACCTTCCCTCTCATAGAGCCTGAGAGTCTGAGGATGCACGCTAAACATGCTCGCCACGACGCCTATGGTGTGAAGCCTTGTCTTTTCCCTTTTCATGGCTGTCTCTCCCTTATCCTTTCTGGTTCTGGAAGAAGTTTGTCAAGTTCCTCGAGCAGTTGTTTTATCCTTCTCCCGTCTCCAAAGAGTTTGTCCATAAAACCGAGCTTTGGCACCTCTATATGAACTCTTACGAAAAGGTCTCCCTTCTCCTCAGACCTGAGCTTTGGCATACCCTGACCTTCCACCCTTACTGTATCACCCTCCTTTACACCTGCAGGTATTCTTACCCTGAGCTTTTCGCCCTGAAGGGTTGGAACTTCCACCTCCGCGCCTAAAACCGCCTCGGTTAGCTTCAGGTTCACATCCACGTAGAGATTATTACCACGCCTTTCAAATATCCTGTGAGGTTTGAGCTTTATGGTTATGATAAGGTCGCCGTAAGGACCTCCGTAAAAGCCTGCGTGCCCTTTGCCCTCCGCCATGATTCTTGTGCCCGTGTCCACGCCTGCCGGCACTTTGACCTTTATCTCCTCCCTCTGGCTAACCGTTCCCCTACCTCTACATTTAGGACAGGGTTCTCTAATATAGCCCTCTCCGCCACAGGAAGGACAGGTCTGCGCTATGGTCATGAAAAATTGCCTATGAACCACCTCACCCTTTCCACCACAGGTAGGACACACTCTTTCGCCCGTCTGCGCATCGTAGCCCTTACCACCGCAGGCATCACACACCACCTCCCTGACCACAGGAACAGTCACCACAGCTCCGCTGTAGGCTTCCTCAAGGCTGAGCTCCACCGTTTGGTGTATGTCTTCCCCCCTGAGGGGTCTCCTTTCCCTTCTCCTCCCTCTGGTTGCCCTTTCAAAGATGTCTTCAAAGCCAAAGCCCCTGAAAATCTCCTCAAAGAGGTCTCCCACGTTCTGATAGATTACTTCCTGATAGACACCCTCCGGAGCCTGGGTAGTGAAGGCGGAATGCCCATACTGGTCGTAGAGTTTTCTCTTTTCAGGGTCTGAAAGGACCTGATAGGCTTCGTTTATTTCCTTGAACCTTTCCTGAGCCTCTGGCTCCTTGTTAAAGTCCGGGTGGTATTTTCTTGCAAGCTTGCGGTATGCTTTTTTGATGTCTTCCTGCGTGGCGTTCCTCGGCACGCCAAGCACTTCGTAGTAGTCTCTTTTTGCTGACTGAGCCATGTTAAATGATTTTAGTAAAGTTTTATCAGATTTCAAGGGGAATAGGTCAGGGAAGAAAGTTGGTGTAAAATATTCCTATGAAGGAACTTCACCATCCTCATAGTGACGATGCCCTTGAGGTTTTAAGGTCTGCAAAGGTTATAGCGGTGGTTGGCATCTCCCCCGACCCAGAAAGACCCTCCTACTATGTGAGCGAGCGCGTGCTCTCAAAAGGCATACATAAGATTTACTTTATCAACCCCAGGTATGCGGGTCAGGATATACTGGGGGTGACGGTGCTCTCTTCTCTGTCGGAGGTGCCCGAGCCTGTGGACATAGTAAATGTCTTTCGAAACCCCGCCCATGTGGAACCCATAGTTGAGGAAGCCCTTCAGAAGGGTGCGGGCTGTGTCTGGCTACAGCCAGGTTGTGAAAACCCTGAGGTTATACAGAAGTATAAGGATAAAATTAGGATTGTCTGGAACGCCTGTATAGGTGTGGAGGCAGGATACCTCTAAAAGACCACCAGCCTGTCCGCATGAACTACCTCCTCCCTGTCTGTCTCCAGTAGTCTTTTCGTCTCCTCTCCTCGCTTGCCCATCACCTTCCTGACTTCCTGAGAACTGAAGTTTACCCTACCCTTGCCCACAAGAAAACCTCTCTGGTCGTATATGACTACCGCATCTCCCTTCTTAAAGACACCCTCCACACCCCTTATGCCTGCAGGCAGGAGGCTCTTACCCTGCCTTATGGCTCTGTATGCCCCCTCGTCCACGTAGAGAGCCCCCTTTGGTTCTTCCAGCAAAGCAAGCACCCTTTTTCCTTCTCTTAGAGGTTTCCTCGAGGGTTTAAAGTAGGTGCCCCGTGTGCTACCATTTATGACCCCCAGCAGGCTGTCCTCCTTGCCGGTGATAACTACCGGTATGCCCAGCCTCACTGCCATGCGGGCGCAGGTTATCTTGCTCAACATACCACCGGTGCCGAACTCAGAATTGACGCCTTTGACCAGAGGCAAAACCTTTTCCACCTCTTCCACCACAGACACCACCCTACCCTCTCCATCCAGAAGACCTCCTGCGGTGGAGAAGATAACCATCAGCTTTGCACCCATCATGTAGGCTGTATAGAGAGCCAAAAAGTCGTTGTCTCCAAAGAGGAGCTCCGATATGGCAACCGTGTCGTTCTCGTTTATGACGGGCACCACATCCAGAGAAAGCATGCTCTCCAGGGCATTCTTTGCGTTCTGAAACCTTTCTTTGTCTCTGAAAAGGTCTGCGGTGAGAAGTGCCTGCCCCACCCTCAGCCCATAGTTGGAAAAGACCATGTCATAAAGATGCATGAGATAAGCCTGACCAACGCCTGCCACCGCCTGCTTAAGACTTATCTCCCGAGGTCTTTCCTTCAGCCCCAGCTTTTTCACACCACACAACACAGCTCCGGAGGAGACGATAAGCACTTTCACGCCCCTTGCCTTCAAATCCTTAATTTCCTCTGCGAGCCTTGAAAGAAAAGCCAGGTCAATGTCCCCTTCCCTGGTCTGTATGAGGTTGGAGCCTAACTTTACCAGAATTAGCATAGGGTTTATATTTTAAGGCATGCTTATAATTGCAGGTCCCTGTGTCATAGAGAGCGATAGGCTGGTCTTTCAGGTAGCGGAGCGCATCAGGGAGCTCTCTGAGGAGTTTCCCGAGTTTGACTTCTTCTTCAAGGCTTCCTTTGACAAGGCAAACAGGAGCTCACACAGGTCTTTCAGAGGTCCAGGTCTCGAGGAGGGGTTGAGAGTTCTCCAAAAGGTCAGGGAGGAGTTTGGTCTTAAGACGACCACAGACGTGCACGAAACCTGGCAGGTAAAGCCTACCGCACAGGTGGTGGACCTTCTGCAGATACCTGCCTTCCTTTGCAGGCAGACGGACCTCCTTATGGAGGCGGGCAGGAGCGGGAAGCCAGTGAACGTTAAAAAGGGTCAATTTCTTGCACCCTGGGATGCGAGAAACATAGTGGAAAAGCTCCGCTTTGCTGGGGCTGTGAACTACTACATAACCGAGAGGGGCACCAGCTTTGGATACAACAATCTGGTGGTGGACTTTAGAGGTCTGGTGATAATGCGGGAGTTCACAAGGGTCATCTTTGACGCCACCCATAGCGTTCAGCTACCCGGCGGAGGTGGGGACAGGTCAACCGGTCAGAGGGAGTTTGTCCTGCCCCTTATACGCGCTGCAGTGGCGGTGGGCGTGGATGGTCTTTTTATGGAGACCCATCCCGACCCAGAAAGAGCTCTCTCCGACGGTCCTAACATGATACCTCTGGGACAGCTCAGAGAAGTCCTTGAAACAGTTCAGCGCATCCTGAGCGCGGTGCCCTCCACCTCAAGTGGGTAGTGGTTGCTAAAGCAGGCATCGCAGAAGTCCTGAGGGCTCTCCACCACAGACCTCAGGCTTTCAAGAGAGAGATACTTTAGAGAATCCGCCCCTATGAACTTCCTTATGTCCTCCAGCTCCATCCTGTTGGCAATGAGTTCGTCTCTTGTGGGCGTGTCTATGCCGTAGTAACAAGGTCCTACCACAGGCGGGGAGGCTATCCTCATGTGCACCTCCTTAGCCCCTGCCCTCCTCAGCATGTTCACTATCTTTTTGGAAGTGGTGCCCCGCACCAGTGAGTCATCAATGACCGCCACCCTTTTGCCTTCAAGCACCGCCCTGTTTGGGTTTAATTTCATGAGAACCTTTACATCTCTCAGTTCCTGCGAGGTTCATAAAGCTCCTGCCTACATAGTGGTTTCTTATAAGACCCAGCTCAAGGGGTAGACCTTTTGCCTGTGCATAGCCCATGGCAGGCACAAGCCCCGAGTCTGGCACCGGCACTACTATATCCGCAAAAACCTCATCCTCGTAAGCTAAGAGCTCACCCATCCTCTTGCGCGCCCTGTAAACCCAGCTGTCAAAGACAAAGCTCTCAGGCTTTGAGAAGTAAACCAGTTCAAAGATACACATAGCCTTTTTCTCAGACTTAAAGGGGAAGTAACTCCTTATACCTTGCGTGTCCACAACCACCACCTCACCGGGTTTTACCTCTCTCCAGAGCTCCGCCTGAAGGATGTCAAAGGCACAGCTCTCCGAAGCAAAAAGAACCGAGTTCTTGAGCCTGCCCATAAGAAGAGGTCTAAAGCCCATTGGGTCTCTTACCGCAATAAGCCTATCCTTGAAAAGAAGGAGAAGGCTGTATGCTCCACGCACCCGGGAGAGAGCATGGAAGACCCTTGGGAGCACTTCCACATCGGAAGGGTGAAGGTCCACGCCCTCCGGCAGGTTTTCGCCTTCCTCCAGAAGGGCAAGAAATAGCTCCGTGTCAGAGGTGTGCATAAACCTTATGCCCCTGCCCTCAAGTTCAACCCTGAGGGGTATATAGTTAACCAGGTTTCCGTTGTGGGCTACCGCCACCCTTCCAAGAGGGGTATCCCTCAATAGGGGCTGGGAGTTCAGACCACCAGAGTCACCTGCGGTGGAATACCTTACGTGGGCTATGGCATTGTAGCCCGAAAGGCTCTCGAGCTCCTCCTTTCTTATGCCTTCAAGAACAAGACCAGGCTTTTTCACCGCCCTTATATCCTCAAAGTCGGAGACCGCAATGCCTACACTTTCCTGACCCCTGTGCTGAAGGGCGTATATGCCATAGAAGGCGTACCTCTCCGCATACTCCGCGTTAAAAATCCCGAAGATACCACACATGAGAGTATAATATAGGACTGAGGAGCTTGATGTTATCTATCCCTCGAGCATCCTTCTGTATTTGTTTACAGTTCTCCTCGCTATGTTTATCCCCCTTCTGGAAAGGAGGCGCGAGAGCTCCGCATCCGATTTGCCCTTTCCCTCACCCTCCAGGAGCTCCTTCAAAGCCTTGAGTATCTCCTCCCTGCTCATTCCCCCCTTACTCTTCCTCAGGAAGAAGGTCCTAAGAGGGTATATACCTACGGGCGTTCTTGCGTATTTCTTGCTAACAACCCTGCTCACCGTGGAAAGGCTCACACCAGATTTTTCCGCCACTTCACCAAGGGTCAGGCTCCTTAGGGGTTCTTTACCGAGCATAAAGCCCGCCTGTCTTTCCAGAATAAGCTCGCCCACGGTGCGGAGGAGCTTCCTCCTGAGCTCAAGGATAAAGGACAGGGACCTACCCGCACCCACTGCCTCCACATCCCAGAAGTCGTCCATAAGAAAAACATACCATTCACTGCCATCAAACTCAAAAACCATATCCACGCTACCCCCTTGATGGACAGCCACCTCCCCCTCAAAGGGGCTGAGTTTCAGCCTTGAAAGGAGCTCTCTTGCCTGCAGGTCTCTGCTCTTCCCCCTGAGGACCGCAAGAACTTCCTCATAAAGAGCTTTCTTGTCCGGATAGAGCTCTTCCATCTGGAGAAGGAGGAACTCCTCAAGGTTTTTACAGGCAACGCCCAGAGGCTCGATTTCTCTCTTTATAAATTCTCTTATATCCTCCGCGTATTCCTCATCCACCCGGTAGTGCAGGGCTATGTCCTTCAGGTTTCCTCTAAAAAAGCCTCTATGGTCAAGGTTTGCCACTATCTCAAGGGCTATCTCCAGGTCCTTACCGTCAAACTCATACCTTAACTGCTCTTCCACACCTCTTATTTCGCTCTGGCGATAGCTTATCTGAGGCTCCTGATAGTCCTTATAGAACCATCTCGGTTTTGTGCGTAAAGTAAGCTTAAGCTGGGGATTTTCCTGCTGTTTTTTTTCCAGCTCCTGAAGCAACTCCTCCGAGGTTTTTACCAGAAGCTCAAGGCTGTTCTCTATCTTGAGAAGGAGGTTCGTTCTGGGTGCGGTTATAACTCTTATATCCTTCATTCCCTCTCTTCCTCCTTCAGGGTTACAAAGATGTTAACTATTCTGTTACCTTCCATCTTGTCCACCACAAACTTGAAGCCATCGTGGATAAACTGGTCTCCTTCCTCAGGGACCTTTGACAGCATAGCCATCACAAAACCACCTATGGTGTCGTATTCGTAATCCTCCGGAAGGTTAAAACCTATCTTTGTAGCAACCCTTTCCACATCCACCCAGCCGTTCACCAGATAGGTATCCTTTGAAACCCTTATTATATCCTCTTCCCAGCTCTCCGGCACGTCTCCAAAGAGGTATCTCATTATGTCGTAGACGCTCACAAGACCGGAGAGTTCACCATGCTCGCCTATTACCACCGCTATCTGTGTTCCGTGGCTCCTCATCTCTCTGACAAGCTCTGTGATGCTGAGTATTTCTGGCACGAAGAGGGCTTCTCTTTTAAACTCCCAGAGCCTTCTTTTGGAGCTCTCCTGGCTAAGGGTCAGGTCCTTCACGTAGAGTATGCCTGTCACCTGGTCGTGGCTTTCGGAGAAGAGGGGAATTTTGCTGTGTTTTCTCTGCACTATTTCCTCAAGGGCTTCCTCAAGGGTAAGGCTCTCGGGGAGCATGAAGATATCCGGCTTTGGGGTCATAATCTCCTTGACAGTAGTCTCCCTGAGTTTTATCGCCCTTTGCACCACTTCCAAATCTCTCCCCTCAAAGTATCCAAGAGAGAGACCCATCTCGAGCAACTCTGTAAAGGCTTCCTCCGGCTCTTTAACCTTCTCTCCCACTTCCAGCACACCCGTTAACCTTCTGACGGGCATTATAAGCAGGAGCCGGAGAGGTTCTGTAAGCCTGTGTATAAAAAGAAAGGGCAGGTAGTATATGGGGGCAAGCCTTGTGGTAAAGGGCAACACCACATTCTTTGGAAGCACTTCACCGAAGAGGAAGATAAGGCTACTGGAAAAAAGGACCGCAAAGCCCGCCCCCTTTGGACCAAGGAACTCCACAAAGAGCTTTGTGCCATAGGAAGATATGAGGATGTTAACCAGCTCATTACCCAGTAGTATGGTAAGCAAAACCTCACCGGGTTTTGAGAGAAGGTTCAGCAGAGCTCTGTAAATCTTTTTTTTCTCTCTCAGCTTAAGGAGGTATCTGTTGGCACCAAAAAAAACAACCTCGGAAGAGCTAAAAAAGCCGGACATAAAAAGCAGGAAGGTGAATATCAGAACTTCAGTATAGATTGCAGGAGACGACGCGTCCATCTACCTTTACCTCCTTGACCCCTTCCTCGCATTCTTTCAGTCTATGCTTACAGCGGGAGAAAAAGGGGCAGAGGGTTTCAAAGTCCTCTGAAAAATCCTCCCCGTATTCTCTCCGCAAAGAGGGATGCCTGACGGGCATGGTGCTTATGAGATACTGGGTGTAAGGGTGCAGTGGGTTCTTGAGCACATCCAGCGCAGAACCGGTCTCCACCAGTTTACCCCGGTAGAGAACACCGACCCTGTCTCCAATCCTCTCCACCGCCCTCAGGTCGTGGGTTATGAGCAGGGTGCTTATACCCTCCCCCTTGAGCTTGAGGAAGAGCTCCAGTATACCCGCCCTGTAGCTCATGTCCAGAGAAGAAGTGGGCTCGTCCGCCACAAGAAGCCTGGGATTGAGAACTATAGCCCTTGCTATTGCCACCCTCTGTCTCTGACCACCGGAGAGGCTCTCCGGCTTTCTTTCAAGAAAATCCGCATCAAGACCCGCCTTCTGAAGAGCCTGAACTACCCTCTCTTTTCTGTCCTTATACCCGTGAACCAGAAGGGGTTCTTCCAGAAGGTCCCTTACCCTCATGCGCGGGTTTAGGGAGGCTCTCGGGTCCTGAAAGACCGCGGAGACAAGCCTGGTGTATTCCTTGTCCATACGAAAAGGGTCTTTGCCCTCAAAGAGCAGGTTGCCGGATGTGGGCCTTTCCAGCCTGAGGATTATCTTTCCTGCGGTGCTCTTTCCAGAGCCGGATTCTCCCACCAGCGCAAAAACCTCACCCCCTTTTACCTCAAAGCTGACCTCCCTTAGCGCCCATACCTGCCTCTTTGAAAACCAGCCTATGGTAAAAAGCTTGGAAAGTTTTTCTACCTTTAGAAGTTCTTCTCTCATATGGTTCTGGAAAACCGCTGCTCCTTCTTCCCCTTTACATACTGGTCAAAGACCATGGCTATGTTCCTTATGAGAAGCCGTCCCTCGGGCAGGACCCTTATGGCTCTATCCTCCAGCCTGAGAAGTCCATCCCTTTCCATGTCCTTGAGTTCTTCAAGTTCCTGAGAGAAGTGCTCTTCAAAGTTTATGTTAAAAGCCCTTTCTACTCTCTCAAACTCACAGCGAAAGTTACACATGAGGTCCATGATAACCTCTCGCCTTATTATATCCTCCTCATTAAGCAGGTATCCGCGCAGGATGGGTAGCCTTCCCCCCTCTATGGCAAGGTAGTAGTCTCTTATGGTTTTGTAGTTCTGGAAGTAGCCATCGTATAGCATGCCTATGGAAGTGGCACCTATACCCAGAAGGTCCACACCCTTCTTGGTGGTGTAGCCCTGAAAGTTCCTCCAGAGAGTTCCCTCTCTTTGAGCCTGAGCCAGCTCGTCCTCCGGCTTTGCAAAGTGGTCCATGCCTATGAAGATATACCCTGCCTTCTGGAAAATGTCTATGGTCATCTCCAGTATGGTCAGTTTGTCCTCAGGGGGTGGGAGGGTAGATGGGTCTATCTTCCTCTGAAGAGGTTTTAGCCAGGGCACAAAGGCGAAGTTAAAGACCGCTACCCTGTCCGGCTGTAACTCTATGGTTTGCTCTATGGTTTTTCTGAACTTCTCCGGACTTTGATAGGGCAGTCCGTATATGAGGTCTATGTTTACACTTTTAAATCCGAGGCTTCTCAGCTCTTCCATGCCCCTGCCTTTCCATGAGCTGGGAAGCCTTCCCACTCGTTCATCGCCCTCTGCACCTCAGGGTCAAGGTCCTGAAGCCCCATGCTTACCCGGTTAAAGCCCACCTCTCTGAAGGTTTCCAACTGACCCTCCGAGAGATATCTGGGGTCTATCTCCACGCTCACCTCCGCCTCCGGGTCAATCCTGAAGATTTCTTTTAGCTTTCCCGAGAGTTCTCTTATCTCTTCATTGCTGAGGAAGTTGGGCGTCCCACCACCCCAGTGGAGCTGAACTACAGGTCTTGAGGTGTCGAGGTATTGCCCCAACATCTCTATCTCTCTATACACATATTCCAGATACCGACGGGTCACATCCTTTCTGTGAGAGATTATCACATTACAGCCACAAAACCAGCAGGCGCTTTCGCAGAAGGGTATGTGAAGGTAGAGAGAGAGGGGGTTTGCCTTCAAATTGCTCTGAAGGAGTTTCTCTTTGTAGTCTTTCTCACCCACACCCTCATGGAACTCGGTGGCAGGTGGATAGCTGGTGTATCTTGGTCCCGGTCTGTCGTATTTTCTTATAAGGCTCTCATTGAAGATGGTCTTCATAATATTAAAAAATATAGGCTACTTTTAACTCAACCTTTGAAATGACAGGTCTCCTCCTCGATGGTGGAATAGAGGGGCTTTACCCTTCCCTCCGGTGTGGTATCCTCAAAGTCTCTTGGAACTCCAAGCTCCTCTATGCAGTGAACTAGGTCATGGTAAAACTCCGCCACCCTCACAAGACCGGTTGCTTTTCCCACCTCGTTGAAAGCTCTTATCTTGTCCGTAGCCTTACCTTTACCCCTTTCCACTATGGCGCCTGCATGTCCGAAGGATACGCCTTCTAACTTCTCCTGAAACCTACCTGCCACAAAGGCGGCCACAGGTTTGTTCCACTTCCCTTCCTTCCATAACCTGAGTATGGTCTCCGCAGCCTGCTCCTCGTAGGAGCCTCCAACCTCACCCTGAATAATCACAGCCTTGACATTGGGGTCATCCGCTATGTTTTCAAGAGCATCACCGAAGGTGGTGCAGGATATGACGTCTCCACCAAGAGCCAGAGCCATGTAAACACCCCATCCCCTCCTTTTGAACATCTCCGCAGTGGTGGTTGTAAGACCGCCCGACTTGGATAGGATAACAAGACCACCCTTTTCGTAAGCTATGGAAGGGTTTTTACCCCCTATGGCACCTATGCGGGCTGGCACCCAGGGCATCATACAACCTAGAGAGGTAGGTCCCACGATGGTGACACCCCTCTCCT
>JBCNVH010000021.1:0-2769 GCA_039630295.1 Aquificaceae bacterium
TGCGGACCCATCCTCCGCCAGCTTCTTTGTTGCCCTGGCTGTGCTTCTGGGTGGTTCAGAGCTCCTGCTTAAAGATGTGCTGGTGAACCCTACGAGGGATGGCTTTTTCAGAAAGCTCCAGGAGATGGGGGCGGACATTTATTACGAAAACCTCAGAGAAATCTCCGGCGAGCCTGTGGCGGATGTTTGCGTAAGACACAGGGGGAGGCTCAACGGGGTTGAGGTAAAGCCTGAAGAGGTGCCTTCTATGATAGATGAGCTTCCGGTGCTGGCGGTTGTTATGGCACTTTCGGAGGGGAGCTCCAGGGTCAGAGGGGCTGAGGAACTGAGGGTAAAAGAGAGCGACCGCATAAGAGCAATAGTGGAAAACCTCAGAGCCATGGGTGTAAGGGTGGAGGAGTTTGAGGACGGCTTTGAGCTGGAGGGTGTGGAAAGCCTGAAGGGAGCAAAAGTAAAGACCTACGGAGACCACAGGATTGCGATGGCTTTCTCCGTGGCAGGGCTTCTGGCGGAGGGTGAGACCCTTATTGATGACCCAGGCTGTGTGGCTGTCTCCTACCCGGATTTTTACAAGGACCTGGACTATATTTTAATCAGATGATAAGAAAACCAACTGTCAGAGAGGCGATACACATATACGACCTGATAAACCACTACGCTAGAGAGGGTATCCTGCTTCCGAGAAGTTTAAGCTCCATATACGAAAACATAAGAGACTTCTGGGTTTTTGAAAGGGAGGGTCAGATACTTGGCTGTGCTGCTCTTCACATACTCTGGGAAGACTTGGCGGAGATAAAAAGCCTGGCGGTCAGAGAAGACCACAGGGGAGAAGGTATAGGCATGGCTCTCGTGGAAGCCTGTCTAAAGGAGGCAAGAGAGCTGGGTATAAAAAGGGTCTTCGTCCTTACCTACGCGCAGGGCTTTTTCTCAAAGTTCGGTTTTGAAGAGGTGGAAAAGACAAAACTGCCCCACAAGGTATGGGGTGAATGCATAAACTGCGTGAAGTTTCCCTCCTGTGATGAGGTAGCCCTGTGGCTGGACCTGGAAAAGAAACCCGCAGGATATGACGCCAAAGTTTAGCTACATAAGGTCCGGAGAGAAACTGCAGAAAGTTTACGAGCATCTAAAGGGAGAGAGATACCTTTTCTTTGACACGGAGGTCTCGGGAGACAGAATAAGGCTCGTCCAGATAGGGGGTGGAGAAGAGATTTTTATACTGGACCTTTTTGACCTGGGGGAAGAGGGTGTTCTATTTCTGAAGAAACTCCTCTCAGAAAAGGGTATAGTGGGGCATAACCTGAAGTTTGACCTTAAATACCTCTACTCTTACGGCATAGAGCCCTATGCGGTATTTGATACAATGATAGCCAGCCAGCTTTTAGGCAACACGGACAAACACTCTCTGCAAAAGGTTGCCATGAGTTATTTGGGGCAGGTGCTTGACAAGAGCCTTCAGGCTTCCAACTGGGGACAGCCCTTTCTGGGAAGAGAACAGCTCGAATATGCGGCGCTGGATGTAAAGGTGGTCAGAGACCTTTTCCACCTTTTCCTGCAAAAGTTAAACGAGAGTTCCCACAGGGAAGAAACCTTGCTAAAGACGAGAACCTCCAGAGTCTTTGGTCTTCTCAATCCGGTGGCTATAGTAGAAATGGCTTTTGTTCAGGAAACCACAAGGCTTGAGCTCAACGGCATACCCGTGGACAGAGAAGAGCTGGAAAGGAAGCTCAAAGAGCAGGAAAGGGAACTGCAGAGAAAGGTTATGAACTTCTTCTCCCGACACAGGGTAGACCCGATGTCTCCGAAACAGCTGGGTGAGCTCCTCACCAGAAAGTTGGGGCTTGACCTTCCAAAAACGGAGAAGGGTAATGTATCCACAGATGACAGGGTGCTCTCCGAATATGCCCAGCATCCGGTGGTCTCCGAGCTTCTTGAAATAAGAAGCCTTAAAAAGACTATAGAGAAGCTACAGGAGATAAGAGAAAGGCTCAGAGATGGCAGGATTTACCCGGAGTTCAGGCAGATAGGTGCGGTCACCGGGAGGATGGCAAGCATGAACCCCAACGTGCAGAACATACCCAGACATCTAAGAAGCATCTTCAGGGCGGAGGAGGGGAACACCTTTGTGATGGCGGACTTCTCGCAGATAGAGCTGAGGATTGCAGGCGAGTATGTGGGTGAGGAGAAAATGATAAAAGCTTTCCTTGAAGGCAGGGACCTGCACCGCTATACCGCAGGCGTCTTCCTCCAGAAGTCAGAGGAGGAAGTTACAAAGGAGGAGCGTCAGCTTGCGAAGGCAGTAAACTTTGGTCTTATCTACGGCATATCCGCAAAGGGTCTTGTGGAATACGCAAAAACCTACGGTGTGGACCTCCCCCTTGAAACTGCCCAGAAAATAAGAGAGAGTTTCTTTTCCTACTACAGTGCCATAAGGGCATGGCACGAAAAAGTAAAAAAAGAGCTCAAAGACTTCAAGGAGTCAAGAGGTCACACCCTTTTGGGAAGAGCCTACACCGCCCACACCTTCCCGGACGCGGTCAACTACCCCATTCAGGGTAGCGGTGCAGACCTTCTGAAGCTCTCCGTCCTCATGTTCGATGCGGAGCTGAGAAGAGAAAATCTGAAGGCAAAGGTGGTAAATCTTGTTCACGATGAGGTGTTGGTGGAGTGCGAAGAGTCAGTTGCCCAAAAGGTAGCGGAGCTCCTGCACAGGGCAATGAAACACGCAGGCAGGATAGTGCTGAAAAAAGTTCCTGTGGAGGTGGAGGTTGC
>JBCNVH010000022.1:0-10890 GCA_039630295.1 Aquificaceae bacterium
GTCCGTATACAGTGAAGTATCTAACTACAGAAACATCCACACCATAGAGGTAATGGTAGGTGTAGCAAAGAACTTCCGCAGACTTTTTGGAAGCCGCAAGGTGCTGTCGATTCCGTTTGTAGTTGTCTGTTTAACCTTAGCAATACGTAACTGAACGAAGTGCAGCCAAAGCTTTTAGACCTTCAGAAATGGTCGAGGAAAAAAAAACCCTCCACCGGAGGAATACAGAAGGGTTAACCTTGACCTGTCTCTTAATTCCTTAGAACCTCTTAGGATAAACCTCCCTGAGGGTTTCCTCTATGCGGACCTTTCTGCAAGTATAAAGGGTAACCTTTATGAGCCAGACTATACGGTGAACGCCTATCTCAAGGGTGGAAAACTGAGCTACTTTGAGAGAGACTTCTTCGTAAGGAAGGGTGAGGTGAGCTTCACCCGAAAGGAAAGCCAGCTTGAACTTACCTTAACCACACCAACACCCGACTACACTATAATCCTTGACCTGAAGGGACACCCTCAGTATCCGAAAGCCATAGTCAGGTCAGAGCCACCCAGAGACAGCAGAGAGGTTCTCACCGCCCTTGTGCTGGGCGGTGAGGAAAGGGAGGGTTTGATACCCATAGGAGGTGCCCTCATAAGTCAGGTCCCTCAACTGAGCGGTCTTATAAAAGGTGCAAAGGGTATGACAGGACTTGATGTAAAGGTTCAGGTTTACCCTTCCATATCTGCAACCGGTGAGGTAGGCATAAACGCCTCCATATCCAAGGATATAACCGACAGGCTTTCGCTGGAGCACAGACATAGCACATTGAGAGACCCAAAGGAAACCTACACCGCAGGGGAAGCAAAGCTCACACCCAGCACTTCCATAGGAGGAAGGCTTTACTCGGATAAAACCCAGGAGGTCAGGATAAGGATAAGGAAGAAGTTTGATTTCTGAAGTTCCTCAAACCCGCAGAAAGGTAATCAAGCCAGGAGGTTAGAAGGAGTATAAGGGCAACGGAAGAAAGGCTTTCCACGGAAAGCCCGAGCATGCACAGGAACAGGAGAAGGGAAAGAAAGAAGGTGTGAACCTTCCCCGCAAGCCTTGCAGGGGGAACCCTTTTACCCTTCAGCGTAAGGAGCGTAGCTCCAAACAGGAGGAAAAGGTCTCTCAAAAGAGAGAGGTAGAAAAGCCATTCGGGTAAACCCCCAAGTCTGTATACGCATATGAAAAGCCCGCAAAGGAGCATGACCTTATCCGCCAGAGGGTCAAGAACTTTGCCCAGCTCCGTCTGAGCCTTTAACTTCCTTGCCAGAAAGCCATCCAGTGCGTCCGAGAGGGCAAGGGTAAGAAAGAATAAGGGTAAGAGCTCCACCTGCAGGAGGAGCAACAGTGGACTGAGGAGCAGTCTTGACAGAGAAAGGAGGTTTGGTGTTTTAAGGTATAAGTTTGACCTCATGAAAGCTTATCCCCCTTTTCATGTAAGGCATCCTGCCAAGAACCCTTCCGTAGGGGTCTATGACACCCGTATCCCCCGAGTTGTTGACCCACAGAAGGTATTTTCCGTTCTCCAGAGCTCTAACCCTTGCCCAAAGGTAGTGCTGGTGCGTGCAGTCCGAATCTTTAAACCATCCGTCGTTGGTAAGCACCGCTATAAGGTTTGCCCTCTCTGAGAGCCTTTTAACAAGGCTGTGATAGGCAACTTCAAAGCAAATGGCTGTGGCTATCTTCACCCTGTTATATTCTAAAGGTTTAAGTTTTTCTCCGGGCACATAATCGATACCTTCTAAGGAAGGGAAAAAATCCTTCAGAGAGCCGAAGGGTTTAGGCATGTATTCACCCACCGGAAAGAGCCTTACCTTGTCGTAGTAGTCTACGGCAATGCCCCCGCTAAGAAGGTAGGCGGAGTTGTAGGGTCTAAGCCTCTCTCTCAGGTCCACAAGTCCCACAAGTATGGGTTTTTTCAGGCTAAGCTCTCTCAGCCTTAGGTTGTTTTCCTCTTCCTCCGAGTAAAAGAAGTGAAGGGCAGACTCGGGAAGGACTATAAGCTCCACCTCCTTTTTTACCGCCTCCTCGAGGAGCTCCAGTATACTCTGAGCATGCCCTTTGAAGCTATCCCTGCTTAGTTTGTCTTTTTGAGGAACTGCGGTCTGCACAAGGGCAACCCTAAGGCTATCTGCAAACTTTAACCTTCGCTCCTTCTCCAGCAAGGCTAAAAAACCCAGCAAAGCAAAGACTGACCATAGGAAAGCCAGAGCTCTAAACCTTCCTCTGTATACAAAAAGAGGGGTAAAGAGGAAAAGAAGGCTCTGAAGGTAAACATTGGCATAGAGAAGGCTGTCCCTTACCAGAGGTATGTAAAGAGAAAGAGAACCCAGAATTAACCAGGGAAAGCCGCCGTAGGGGAAGTGGGAACGCAGGAATTCAAAGAAGGCATAAAAGAGGGGTAGTGTCCAGATTACTCTTCCGGAGAGCTTCTGCCATAGCTTCAGGGGTGCGTAAAACTGGTAAAGGCTCAGGAAAAGGACAAAGGGGATAAAAAGGGTTTGAAAAAGGAAAGGAGATACACCCCCAAATTCCACCGCCGCTATACCCGCACACCTGAGAGATAGGAAGAAGAAGAGAGAACCCGACAGAAACCAGAAAAAACCCTCTCTGAACCTGAAGAGAAGCATCAGGGAAGGGAAGGCTAAAAACCATAGCTCCTGCCTGGAAAAGGGTAGGTATAAAAGGAAACCGGTAAGTAAGGAGAGAACTATTTTCCTGAAGAGAGGCTTATGAGGATTATCCCGCATACTACCAGAAGTATACCAAAAGCCCTGAGCCAGCTGAAGGGCTCACCGAGAAACAGAAAGGCTATCAGCGAACCCCAGAGGGGTGACGTGGAGGCTATAGGGGCTACCAGAGATACTTCTCCCTCCTTCACCGCCTTGAAAAAGAAAAACAGGCCCAGAAAGCCTGACATTATACCCCCAAGGGCTATAAGTAGTAGGTCCTTCAGAGGGTAATCAAGCCTGAGACCCGCTATACCCACAAAGGCAAGGGCTACAAGGAGGGCGGAGAGATTATGGAAAACCAGAGCGGTCACAGGGGGCACCTCTCCCCTCAAACCCAGCTTAAACAGCACCGGTGCGGTCCCCCAGAGGAGGCTAGCTATAAGGGCAAATATCAAACTTTTCATGGCAGAAACTTTGTAAATTCTTCTTGCATATTGACTTAACTTGGTATAAGATTATAAGCTGTAAAAAACCTTTAAGGAGGGAACGCCATGACCAAAGCGGAGCTTGTTTCAGCCATATCCAAAGGGGCAGGTATAACAAAAAAACAGGCGGACGCTGCATTGAAAGCTGCCATTCAGGCGGTCTCCGGAGCTCTGAAAAAGGGTGAAAGGGTTGCAGTGCCCGGCTTTGGCATATTCACTGTCAGAACAAGAGCGGAGAGGAAGGGACGTAACCCAAGAACGGGTGCGGAGATAAAGATACCCGCAAGGAAAGTAGTAGCCTTCAGACCTGCCAAAGAACTCAGAGACTCGGTAAAGTAAAGATACTATGGCGGGGACTTCCCCCGCCCTCTAATGGAAAGGCTCCTCTGCAGTAGGAGAGAGGGGAACTTTTTAATAATCTCCAGTTCTGAATTCAAACATCTGAAAGTCCTTAGGTTGAAAAAGGGTGAAAGGCTTGAGGTTTACTGTGAGGGGCGTTTGTTTCTGGCTTACCTTTCCGAGGTTTTAAAAGACTACGCCATCTGTTCCATACTGGAGGAGGTGGAAAAACCGCCACCAAAGCCATCAGTTGTCCTCTACCAATGTCTACCTCTGGACCTAAAACTTATGGAGGAAGTGGTGGACAGGGTAAGCCAGGCAGGTGCGGTCAGACTGGTCCCCTTGATATGCAGGCGGGGCTTTAGAAAAAGAACGGGTGTGGAGGAAAAGTTAGAGAGGTGGAGGAGGCTTAGTCTTGTCTCTTTCAAGCAGTGTAAAAGACCGGAGCCGATGGAAATACTGCCACCTATCAGTTTGGAGGAGTTTAAACCAGAGGAGGAGGTGCTCCTGCTTCTGGATAACTTCACTGCAAGCCTTACCATAAAAGACATAGACCTTAAGAGCAACAGCTACGGGCTTGTGGTGGGTCCTGAGGGGGGCTTTTCACAGGAAGAAGTGGAAATTCTGAAAGGTAGAGGGTTTCTTCCCTTGCTTTTAAAACCCTATGTTTACAGGTCGGAGATGGCTGGTGCTGTGGCGGTAGCTCTCATTATGAACCTTGCGGGAGGCTGAGTGTAGGATTATAATAAAAAGAATTGGACTGGAGAGCGTAGCTCAGCTGGCAGAGCAGTGGACTGTGGATCCACGGGTCGCGGGTTCAACTCCCGTCGCTCTCCCCATGTTATAATCCATAGGATGCTCTCTGAGTGGTCTGAATTCCTGCACAGGATAAGAGAGTTTTTTATCAAAAGGGGTTATCTGGAGGTCCACACACCTATACTTCTTCCCTACCCAAACATAGACCCGCATGTGGAGCCTATGGAGCTAAAAGTTAAGGAGTGCGGTAAAGAGAGGAAACTCTGGCTTCAGACTTCTCCCGAGTTTTCTATGAAAAAGCTCCTCTCAAAGCACAGGAGGGATATTTTTCAAATAGCGAAAGTATTTAGAAACGGGGAGTGCGGAAAACTTCACAGGCTTGAGTTCACCATGCTCGAGTGGTATAAGCTTGGTGTGGATTACCAGCATATCATCCAGGAGATAGGTGAGCTTATATCTTATCTGGGGTTGGCTGAGGGATACAGGGTTACGAGGCTTGAGCATGCCTTTGAGGAGCACGCAGGGGTGGTGCTTTCAGAGGAGGAAGAGGTTTTCAAAAATAACCTGCTTGCCTATGGCTATGAGTTTGATGATAGAGAGGACTGGGAGAGCCTCTTCTTCAGGGTATACATAGAGGTGGAGAGGAAGCTCGGGCTCAGAGAACCGGAGTTCATAACCCACTTTCCTGAAAGGCTCAGCTCCTATGCAAAGGTGGAGAAGGGCTATGCGGAGAGGTTCGAACTTTACATAAGGGGGGTGGAGATAGCCAACGGATGGACCGAGGAGACAGACCCGCAGGAGATAAGGAGGAGGATGGAGGTCTTCAGGGCGGGAAGGGACCTTCCAATAGATGAGGAGCTCTTCATGGCTTATCAGAACTTTCCACCCTGTGCGGGCTGTTCTATAGGTCTTGAGAGGCTCTTTATGGTTTACATGGGGCTTGAAAGCCTGGAGGAGTTATACTTTTAAGCTATGGCTTACAGGTGTATGGTGGTATCTCTGGAAGGTAACGACAGGGAAGTTACGGAGAAACTCAACGAGGTGCTTTCCACCATAGAGCAGGAAGGGTGCGAGATTCTTGACATAGAAACAAGCCTTGCACGGGAGCATGGAATAGACGGTTTTGTGATTGTCTACACCATAAAATACAGGGGTAGAGAGGTGCCGGAGGAATAAAGGTTTTAGGGAGCATGTTTCTAGGTTTTGCAGGGATTTAGCCTGTCCTATCAACCTTATCTCTGACCCCCCAAACCCACGATTGACAAGGTTTCCTGTAAAAGTCATAGACTTGTTCCAGGTTTTACTGGCCCTGCCATCTACTTCTTCATAGTCAATGGCTCTGTGAATGTTTGACAAGGTTCTCCCGCTAAGCCTTTGCAAAACTTCAGTTAGAATGCTCATTTTCTATACATCCTTGCATAGGATTGGGTATTAATATGATACCCTTCCTGTGCAAGACTTTTTGAAAAAGGGTTTCTATGCTTCCTTAACTTCTTACCCGACGTGTCAGAGTTATAATGGAAGCTATGTGGCTTGCGTTTTTTCTGATGCTTGCCCTTACCTGGGGTGGTGAGGTGAAGGTGCTCTATCAGGATGGAAGGGTTGGGGTGGTGCAAGATGGAGCTCTAAGCAAGCTAAAGTCTTTTATCCTATACTGGGAAAAGCCAAAACCCCTCAGGATTTTAGATCCGGTGCTGGGTGGTTCCTCTGTGGCTACCCATGTCAGAGGTAGCATGAGCTTTAGTCTTCCTCTTCAGGCAGGGCAGGTGCTCAACTACTGGGCGGTAAACACCAGCTTCAGTTTCTCCGGTCCCTGCACTCAATCGAACAACGCTTTTAGTTGCAGTTCTGGAAATCTGACACTAAACCTGAGCTCTCCAGAGGGCAGGCTTATCCTATCCTCCTCCACCCACCCTCTAACCTTACCGCCCAGTTCTTACTGGTTGGGAACGGGAGCAAGGCTCTCGGGGAGGACGGGTGCGGGGGTGGTTGCGGTGGTTGTAGATACGGGCATAGACCTCTGCCATCCTGAATTTGAGGACAGGATAATTTTCTTCTACGATGCAACCACAGACACGGAGCTGGACCAGAGGGCTATAAGGCAGGCAAGGCAGAGGGGTGAGTGTGATAAAGATTTTGGAGGTCATGGCACCGCAGTTGCTGGCATTCTTGCGGGCAGGAGTGTGGGCATGGCACCAGGCGTCAGCCTGATAGCCATAAAGGTGGTGGACCAGAACGGGGATATAACAGATACCACCCTAATGAGAGCAATAGAATACGTAAGGCAAAAGAGGCAGTCTCTCGGAAGACCCATGGTGGTGAACCTCTCTTTGGGCAACACCTTGGGTCCTGGGGATGGCAACTCAATGCTGGAGCTATCTATAGAACAAAGCGTGGGAGCTGGTCTTATTCTGGTAGCTGCCAACGGAAACGAGGGTCATCTAAAGATAAGGGCGGTGATAGAGGGCAGGAGCGTTGGGGAAGTGCCGGTAAACCTTACCGCAGGTATACCCTTTGAGGTCTGGTATGGAGGTGCCTCCCTCTACAGGTTGGAGCTGTGCGACAGCTCGGGTAGGTGCGCAGTGTCCACCCCAGATTCTTTCTCTTCCAGTCTTCCCTGCGTGCGGGGAGTAAACCACACCCTCTATCCACCCAGCGCCAGGAGATACGCGGAGTTTGACCATACCTGCAGTGGATCCTACACCCTGAAGTTCTCTCTTCTGTCCGGCTCTCCCTCAAGGATTGACCTCTTTGGTGGTTTTGAGGGCAACTCCTTTGAGGCTTTTACGGTTGAGGATGGAAAGGGTGGCTACCTTTACACAGTTGCCACGCCTGCCACAGGCAGAAGGGTTATAGGTGTGGGAGCCATCAGCTCCTTTGCACTCAGCTCAGGCTCCCGGGCTTTCAACAGTCTGGGTGATATAGCCTACTTTTCCTCAAGGGGTCCTACTGTGGACGGCAGGATAAAGCCAGACATATCCGCAGGAGGTTATGTGGTGTATACGGCGCAGGAAGGTGGAACCTACGGTTATGATGCGGGCACCTCTTTCTCCTCTCCTGCAGTGGCGGGGTTGATAGCCCTACTTTTGGAGGCAAACCCCAACCTGACACCGGAGGGTGCAAAGGAGCTCCTCTGTCAGACAGCTTTAAAAGACAGTGCGGTAGGCAATACACCCAACAACTTCTTTGGGTGTGGTAAGGCTTATGTTGGAGCTGTGACGGGGAACTCTGGTGGTGAGCCTCCTTCAGGTGGTGGAGGTGGAACTGTTGAAGGCGGAGCTGGTGGGGGTGGTGGAGGCTGCCGCACGGGTAGTGGGGGTCACTGGCTTGCCTATGCTTTTCTGTTATTACTTATCCTTCTCAGAAGAAAGGGCAAGCCTGACCGCGTGCAGGACGCTTGAGAAGGAGGTGCCCACAAAGTTCTTCTCCACCCCTCCCACACCCAAAGACCTTACCCTGTAGGGCTCTCTCGGTAAATTTTCGCACAGCCCCCTGGGAAAGCAGGGCTCACCGGCTACCTTTATGACCGCAGGATGTCTTGCGGGGAAGGGCAGGATATCGGAGGGCTCATTACCTACGGGTGCCACCACTTTTAAACCCCTTCCTGAAAGGCTTGATATGATCAGGGCGTTAAGCCTGTCCTCACCATACATGCCAAAGGGTGTGCTTATGACCCTGAACCCCTCTCTGAAACAACCGACCAGAGCCTTTGCCACCGCAAAAGAGGTGCATCTCCCCTCCGAGCAAACGCGGTGCAGGTGGACTCTCACACCTCTGGAGACCATAAGGTATAGGCTGGCAGTGCCGTGGTCCTCCGGTCTGTAGGGGCTTCTCAGATGGTTTTCCACCTTCTCTACAAGAGGTCCCATGAGACCCGTATCCGCACCTGTATCCAGAAGACAGGCTCTGGCAACAGCCTTATCTGAACTGCCAGAAAGGTTTACCGACCCTGCACCTTCCCCCATGAGCTCATAGAGAAAGTTTGGCTGAAGGAAGAGCACCCTTTCCCTTAGCTCCTCCTCTAACTCTTTCTGGCTCCTTTCCCATCGAACCAGAGAAAAGTTAATGTCCTCAAAAGCAGCCTCTTCAAGCACTTCAAGCCCCGGAGGCAGGGCTCCTCTGTGGACCACAACGAACTCAAAAGGGACAAATAGGGGCATCCTCTCTTTTCCTTCTCTCATCCTGCCTTCTGGACTCTTTGCAGACACAGCCTTTGAAAATATAAGGCTGAGTATCACACCACCGATTACCGCACCTACCACCGCACCGAGACCCCCGCCACCACCCTGACCGCCACTTCCCTGAGAAGGTGCTTCCTGTCTCTGACCTGGCACGGGCACCACTATCGTCTGAGAAAAGCCCAGAGTAAGGAAAAGAAGAAGGGAAAGGAGGGTTCTCATGAGAGGGATTATAGCATAAACCTTTTTTCAGCCCCCAGCCACTAACCTTTTAGAAGGTTAAAATATGGAATATGGAAGAGCTCATAAGAAAAATAGCCAGAGGGGAAGAGAAGGCTCTAAGGGAACTTATAAGAGCCATGCAGGGGAGGGTATACGCCTACTGCCTGTCTTTGGTGGCTTGTCAGGAGGATGCGGAGGAACTTACCTTAGAGGTCTTTTATCAGGTTTGGAGGTCTGCAAAGAGTTTCAAGGGTCAGTCCAGAGCCACCACCTGGCTTTTTGGTATAGCCAGAAACTTATGTATGAACCACCTGAGAAAAAAGAGAGTGCAGTTTATCGAACTTATGGAAGGAGATGCGGTATACAACCCGGAGGAGGAAGAGCCCGACCACGACCCGGAGGCTATAAGGAGAGCAATGGAAAGGCTCAGCCCCGCCCACAGAGAGGTGCTATACCTTGCCTTCTACGAGGAGCTGAGCTACGGAGAGATAGCCAGTCTTCTTGGCATACCGGAGAACACGGTAAAGACGAGAGTTTTCCACGCGAAGAAGAAACTGAAGGAGCTTCTGGAACATGAAAAGAGCGGTAAGGGAGTATTTTAGAGAAAACAAGCTGGAAAGAGACATTTCGGAGAGCGTCCTCCTGCGCATAAAGGAGGAGAAAATAAGGAATTTAAAAAGGTTCAGTTTTCTCCTTCTTACGGTAAACCTCCTTATGGTTCTTTTTCTTCTCCGTCAGACTTTAGTGGGTGGCGAATACCGGACCATGTCCGCAGGGGTGGAGGTAAGGCTTGAGAGGCGCGCAACCGTTGGAGAGCTGGAGGACTTTCTGAAAGAGCGGGGGTTGAGCATAAGCGGTCCCACGCCTAAGGGCACTTTCCTTTTAAGAAATGGTGAAGAAGAGCTCCAGAAACTCCCCGAAAAATCCCGGTTCTTTGAGGTGGTGGAATAGAAGAAATAGGTTTTGCTCTATACTATTACTATGCACATAGAAGACCTTAGAAACTCCGCCTGGAGGTTCAACGAGAGGCTTCGGTTTGTAAGGGAAAGGGGGCAGGTGCTTACAGAGGAATACGAGCCGGCGGTAAAGGAAATCCTTCAGAGGGTGCGGAAAGAAGGCGATAGAGCATTGCTGGAATACACTAAAAAGTTTGACGGGGTTGAGTTGACGCCGGAGACGCTAGAGCTGCCTTACGAAGAGCTGGAAAGAGCTTACGGAGAAATAGAAGAAGATGTGAAGTCCGCCCTTGAGATAGCCCACGAGAGGATAAGACGTTTTCACGAAAAACAGCTGGAGAGAAGCTTCTTTGTAGAGGAAGAGGGCATAATACTGGGTAACAGGGTAATGCCCCTTGAAAGGGTTGGCATATACGTGCCTGGAGGTAAAGCTGCCTACCCCTCCACCGTGCTTATGAACGCAGTTCCCGCGGTGGTTGCCGGTGTGGAGGAGGTTATCATGGTCTCTCCAAAACCGAACAGATACACCCTCGCCTCCGCCTTTATAGCGGGTGTGAGCAGGGTATATCAGGTAGGTGGAGCTCAGGCGGTGGCGGGTCTTGCCTTTGGCACCGAGAGCCTTCCAAAGGTGGACAAGATTGTGGGTCCGGGCAACATATACGTGGCGCTGGCAAAGAAGCTTCTGTATGGTGTGGTGGACATAGACATGATAGCGGGTCCCTCGGAGATACTGGTCATTGCGGATGGCACTGTGGACCCAAAGTGGTGTGCCAGCGACCTTCTATCCCAGGCGGAGCACGATGAGCTTGCAGGTGCCTTCATGGTAACCACCGATGAAGAATATGCCAGGGAAGTGGCAGGCTGGGTTTACAGGCTCCTTGAGGACTTTCCGAGAAAGGAAATAGCGAAGAGCTCGCTGGAAAGGTTCGGGACCATCTTTCTGGTGGAAGACCTCTACAAAGCCTGTGAGGTAGCAAACCACATAGCACCTGAGCATCTGGAGGTGCTCGTCGAAGACCCCTTCTCTCTGCTTCCCTACATAAAGCACGCAGGTGCGGTGTTTCTCGGAAAGTATGCCACCGAACCCCTCGGTGACTACCTCCTGGGTCCCAACCACACACTGCCCACCGGTGGCACCGCCAGATTCTTCTCCCCCCTTGGAGTATACCACTTTCTAAAGAGGAGTTCTCTTATATACCTCTCCCGAGAGGGCTTTGACAGGGTAGCGGAGCCTGCGGAGAGCATAGCAAAGGCTGA
>JBCNVH010000023.1:0-2823 GCA_039630295.1 Aquificaceae bacterium
GGACTTATGCTTGATTGGAGCTCACTGCCTGCAACCCTGGCATTATCAATCATAATGTGGGCGAGGAGTATCCTATACCGGGCATCCTCCACCTGTTTTGCGAGAGCTCTCATGTATGTGGCAACTTTCTGCGCGTAGTCTCTGTGTCGGTCTTCGTCCAGAGTGGTTAAAACCCTCTCATCTGGATAGGGAAGGCAGGCAATTTTCAGGTTATCTATATGTAAAACAGCATCGGACAAGCTATGAACTGGTCTGTCAAAAATGTGTATGTTGGTAAGTTTTCTCAGGTTTTTGTGAACCTTCATAAAATCGTAGCTATCGTGATTGCCTGCTATGGCAACTATGTGAACTCCAGAAGTGCAGAGCTCTATGAAAAACTCCATTATAATATGCTGAGATTCAAAGTCTGGCGCCTTCCTGTCAAAAATATCGCCCGCAACCAGAAGAACATCCACCTTCTCCTCTCTACATATACTCTTTATCTGCTCCAGAGCATACAAAAGGTCTTCCTTCCTGCTTATGCGGTCGTATATCCTCTTGCCTGCGTGCAGGTCTGCTATATGAAGCAGTCTCATGAGAGAACCCCCGCCTTATTTAGTATAACCTCAAGTCTTCTTAACATCTGACCGTATCCCTCTTCAGCCTTTAGCCTGTGATAGAGCCTTATGCTTTCATCCAGAACAAGCTCTACCGCCTCCTCCGGGCTGTTACACAGAGATATGAGGTTAAGGTCGCTATCGCTTATGGTGCGGTAGCCTATCATGGTCTCCCGCATGAAATCTATGAGTTTGGACCAGTAATCATAACCAAAGAGGATTATGGGGAAGGGTGGGCTTTTGTTTGTCTGTATGAGGGTAAGGGCTTCGAAGAGTTCGTCGAGAGTTCCAAAACCACCAGGAAATATAAGGTAGGCGGTAGAATACCTCAGGAGCATGACCTTTCTTACGAAGAAATAATCAAAGTTCAGAGAAAGGTTCTGGTAAGGATTTGGCACCTGCTCTGCCGGTATTTCTATATTCAGACCCACTGAAAGCGTTCCTGCGTCCTTGCCACCTCTGTTTGCTGCTTCCATTATGCCCGGTCCTCCGCCTGTGACGATATGAAAACCAAGGCTACCCAACATGAAGGCAGTTCTGTATGCCATCCTGTAGTAATGGTCTTCTTCGGTGAGCCTTGAGCTTCCAAAAAAGGTTATGGCAGGACCAACAGAAGACAGGGCATCAAAACCCTCCACAAACTCGCTCATTATCTTAAGCACACGCCAGGTATCACCCTGTCTTATCTTTAACTCTTCTATAAGCCTTAGCTCTTTATTGTTCATTAAGGTCCTTGACCATACCCTCCAGCTTTAATAGTTCACCTTCCTGAGGCTGGTTTATGTTCTTTGCGTATCTCGGTCTTTTGTAGGCGGCCTTCGTCTTCTTGCCTCTGGAAAGCTTATTCTTTACCTTCTCCTTAGCCTTTCCCTGCACCACCTGTTTCTTCCCCTGTGTGCCCGCAAAGGAAAGGTCGAGGGGCACGGAGAGGCTAAGAGAACCTATCATCGCGACCATAACTGCAATCTTTTTCATCCTTAACCCTCCTTTACCTCCGGGGAGGCAGGGAAAACTATACCCCATAACCTTACACCCTGTCAAGAAGGGTGAGTATGTCCTCAAACAGGCTGTTTCTGTTCTCTTTAGTAACTTCCAGAAGGACCGCACCGGGTAGCCTTCTTACCTCCGCCACCAGAGGGTCCACATCCCTTATAGGTATGGTCAGGAGCATCCTCTTCTTAGGGTCCCTGATGAGCCTTCTCACCAGTTCTTTAAAGGGTTTTGAAAAGAGCTCCATTTTGCCTATTTCGTCCACAACCACAACCCTATCCTCCTGAAGTGCCTTCTGGAGCACTGGAAGTGCAAGACTTTCAAAATTCTGAAGGTTCACGCCGTAGGAACCTACAAGGTATCTGGAGGTGTAGGTTTTGCTCGCAAAGAGCATGCCCTTTCCTTCGGTAGTTACCACCTTAAAGCCGATGCGTTTCTTCGTCCGTGGGTCTCTCACCTCCTCCGTCCAGAAGCCTATGGCTCTTTCACCCAGAACTTTCACCAGTCTTTTTATGAGAGTGGTTTTACCTATACCGGGCTCCCCGGTTAGAACTATCTTCATATATCCTGAAGGGCGTAAACCCTGAGCTTTCCACCATGCTCCAGATAGCTCTTTATAGCTTCCAGCATGGCGTATCCGCCCCTCACAGTGGTAGTGTAAGGTATACCATACTGAACCGCAGACCTTCTTATGTGATGGGCATCACCCCTTTCCTTCCTGCCGGTGGGCGTGTTTATTACAAGGTTTAGCTCTCGGTTCTTTATCATGTCCACCACGTTAGGTCTTCCCTCCGAGACTTTAAGCACATGCCTTACATCCAGACCCTTTTCCTTTAAAAAACTGTAGGTGCCCTGTGTGGCATAGACCTCAAAGCCAAGCTCAAGAAAGTCTTTTGCCAGCTCCACCACTTTGGGTTTGTCTCTGTCCGCCACGCTTAGAAAAACCTTGCCAGATGTTGGTAGCCTGCTACCTGCGGAGAGCTGTGCCTTGTAGTAGGCAAGACCAAAGCAATCCGCAATACCCATAACTTCACCAGTGCTTTTCATCTCAGGACCGAGAACCGGGTCTTCCTCAGGAAACCTGTTCCATGGGAAGACCACTTCCTTGACCGAGTATATCCTTTTGTCCGCAGGCATGAAGTCACTGGCAGGATGAGCTGAGCCTTTTTTCAGTCTTTCAAAAACCTCCGGCACTATGTCCCTTAGCCTTTTGCCTATACCCACCAGAGCGGAGAGC
>JBCNVH010000024.1:0-10044 GCA_039630295.1 Aquificaceae bacterium
AAAAATTCCTGCAAGGGCTAAAGCTCCTACCAGAAAACTGCCATAGGTGGCAGGCATGTATTTTTTAACACCCCCTGCCTCGTATATATCGTAAAGATGATGATGAAAGGCGTGTATTACTGAACCTGCAGAAAGAAATAAGAGTGCCTTGAAAAAGGCATGGGTGGTAAGGTGAAACATGGCACCCATCCTGTCTCCAAGACCAAGGGCTAAAAACAACCCAGCTGGCTCATGGTGGAAAAGGCTATGATTTTCTTTATGTCGCGTGCGAGATGTGGCTGCAAGAGCGGCAAAAAGTGCGGTCAATCCACCTACCAAAGCCACTACCTTCAAGGACTGGGGTGAGTTTTCAAACATAGGATAAAGCCTTGCCACCATGTATACACCAGCGGCTACCATGGTAGCGGCGTGCAAAAGGGCAGAAACGGGTGTTGGACCTGCCATGGCGTTAGGAAGCCAGGTGTGGAATAGGTAGCTGACCTGACTTTCCTACCGCACCGCCCTGAAGAGGAGAAGACAGGCAAGACCAAGAAGGGCTTTGTCCACGTTCTGAACTTTAGAAAATATCTCTGTGATGGAGAGGGTGCCAAAGAGGTAGAAGGTTGCGATGATACCAAAAAGGAATAGCCAGTTCCTACTCTGTTCAGTGTAAAGGCTTCAAGGCTTGCGTTGGAAGCCTTTTTCTGTGTATGGAAGTAGCCAATAAAGGAGGTAGGAGAAGGAGGCAGAACCCTCACGCCTTCCCAGCCGAAGAAGATACCGAGGAGGTTATCTGAGAGGACTATAAGGAGCATGGCAAGAGGAAAAAAGACAGATAGGCATAAAACTTGAAAGCCCACTGACCGAAGAGGTTGTGCATGTATCCTATGGAGTAGACAAAAATAAGGGTAGCCACCAGGTGACCACAGAGGCTGTGATTGAGGAGAAGGGGGTCAAAGTAAAGACCGAGGGTAAGGGTGTAGTTTTGCAAGGGCAGGAAGTTGTAGAGCTCTATTGTGAAGGGTTCGGATTCTGAGGTAGTCCAGAGTGAGAAGAGGAAGGAGAAGGCACCGCCAAGAACGCAGAGGACTGCGGAAGCCATGTCTCCAAGTCTTGAGCCAAAAAGTCCTATTACCAAAAAGGCTATTAGAGGTGAGATAAGAACCGCCAGTCCTTCCATCTTAGTCCCTCAGATGGGTTATCTCGGAAGAACCTTCGTAACCCTTCAATCTGAAAAGGGCGACGATAAGACCAAGCCCCACCGCCACTTCGGAGGCAGCAACCGCCAGAATAAAAAGGGCAAAGACCTGCCCTTCCACACCACCCACAAGCCTGTCCGCGCTTACAAGAGCAAGGTTAACCCCGTTAAGCATGAGCTCCGTGCTTATTAAGAGAGTTATAAGGTTCTTCCTTATGATAACACCCAGAAGACCTGAAAGGAATAAAAAGACGCTTATGAGCATATAAGCCTTTTCTATGGTCACTCCTCTTTCCTCCCGAGAAGTATGGCTCCTATCATGGCGGTCAATAGTATAACAGAAGCCACTTCAAGAGGAAAGAGGTAGGTGGTGAAAAGGCTTTTACCCACCTCCTTCACATTGTCCTTTGCCTCAAGACCAACACGGGCAAAGTTTCCCTTAATTATGGCGTAGGCAAAAAGGGCAAGGCTCAGGAGCAAAACCGGAAAACCCACAAAAAACTCCCTTTTGTAGAAACCCTCAAACCTTTTTACCTTCTCCCAGGGTATGGTGGTTATCACCAGCACATAAAAGACCACTATGGCAACCGCGTAGATAATAAGCTGTAAGCCCGCAAGGAGCTCCGCCCTCAGGTGCAGGAACATGCCTGCTACCGCAAGTATCAGACTTACAAAGGAGAGGAGGGCATGGATAGGATTTTTTAAAAAAAGCACGCCCATAACAGAAAGCACAACCCAGGTGGAAAGGAAGCCAAATATCAACCACTCCATTCTACTTTCCCCCAGAGCTTTTCTCTGTGCTGGTCGTCTATCCATATGCGGTCCGGCTCTTCACCCCTTCTTTTCTTCCAGTCTATAGCCTTTTCTTCAAGGCTCTCCATCCGCAGGACAGCAGATTTTCTTGTGTAGCCTGCAAGCTCGTAAAGGTCTGTCATGGTAAGACAGCCCACAGGACAGGCATCCACGCACAGACCACAGAAAAGACAGTTAAGGAGGTTCATGTCAAAGCGTGTAACCTTCTTTGAGCCGTCCGGCATCTGCACCGCCTCTATCCTGAAAAGGGTGGGCATGGGGCAGGCGGTCTGGCACATGTAGCAGGCAACGCATCTGCTCTTGCCCTTTTCATAGCTCATGAACTTCTCTATGGCTTTGAGAGAGTCTGGTTCTGTTCCGTCCCAGACAAAATGCCCGTGAGCTCCCCTGTATCTCTTCGGGGGTGTGAGCTTTTCAACAGGGTAGTTGGTGGTTATGGGCTTGCGGAAGAGGTTGGTAAGGGTAACCGACAGACCCTTGAGAAAGTCTATGAAAAAGACCGTCTCAACAAGGTTAAGAAAAGCTCGTCTGTTTACCTTCTTTATGCCCATAGTGGGCTATTATTTTAAGCCAAGTTCATCGCGGAGCAAAATTTTATGAGACAGGTCATTCTGAAAGCCTCAGCCCTCGGTAGAACCACTCAATCCCAAGAAGACCCCTCTTTGTCTCGTATTCCACCTTTGCACCTCTGTAAGCCCTCTGGTAGAAGCTCTCCGACACGTCAAAACTTTCGCACCACCACTTTTTACCGTGAAACCCTTCAAGCCTTATCAGTGGTCCGCGCTTGAAACTCACGCTCAGGCTTTCTATCCTGTCTCTCCTTGTCTCCGGTCTTGAAGGGTCAAAACGACCGTTTATGTATGTTAGAAAAAAGAGAGTAATAAAGGGGCTACCCGCAAAATAGAAAAAGAGAAGTCTGACAAGAACCCTCCGCCACATGGTCCCACCGCCAAGGACAAAAAGGGCAAGGGTGGTGTATAGAAGAAAGGGTAGGAAAAGCCACTTGTAGCCAGCCAAAAGAGCTTCAACAAAGCAGAGGGGGTTGTAGTGGTAAAAACCAAGGAGCGGACCGAGCAGGGAGAGTAGAAAAATTGTCAGCAGTGGCGTTCTTATGGTAAGCCATTCTCTCAGTCCTTCTCTGCACTGGCTTGAGGAGGGAAGACCTTCCAGAAAAGCTTGGCAGTCCCTGACAATGTTCATAGCCTTCATGACCTTCTCTTTACCCACTTCCTTTGGCGACCTCCTTATAAACCAGCCTGCGGTAAACTTCTGAGCCCTCAGCTCCACAAGGTCCACCTGAGCCTCCGAGAAAAGCCTCTCCGTCAATCTTCTAAACCCAGAATGGTTGAGAAGCCTGTTCGCCCATGCCTCTTCCTCATATTCCAGAAGGAGTCCACCATGGGTCCTGTGAAGTAAAAGCCTGTCCAGAAAATCCTTCCTTCTCAAGCTTATGTAGCCACGGATGTTCACTGATAAACTCAATCTCAGGCTCTGCATGCCGCGAAGACCTGAGGTGTAGAGCTTCACCTTTTGCCCGTCCACAAAAAGCTCCGCCCATGGGTGTATGAGCCAGCGGAAGCCTTTAACCTCCGCACCCATAGACCGGTAAAAGTCCAGCCTTTCTTTTACAAACATATATAAGGCAAGGAACAAAATAAGAGCTACACCCAGAAGGGCTATAAAAGGCTCAGCGGACATCCTCCACCGCCCCCAGGTCGTAGCCCCCCACCTGTGTGACCTTGACCCTGAGCATTTCCCCGGCTTTTACCTCCCTCTCAGTCTCCAAATAGGTCTTTCCGTCCACCTCAGGAGCCTGAAACCAGAGCCTACCTACTGGCACGAAGCCAAACTCCTGGTCAAAACCGTCCACAAGGAGCTCCAGCTCCTTCCCAAGGAACTCCCTGTTCTTACCTGCGGTTATACCCTCCTGAAGGCTCAGCAGTTCTTCTCTCCTTCTTTCCTTTTCCTCTTCCTCCACCGGGTCGCCGAGGCTGTAGGCGTGAGTGCCTTCTTCCTGCGAGTAGGTGAAAACACCTACCCAGTGAAAGTGCCCCTCAAGGAGAAAGTCTCTTAGCCTTCTGTAGTCCTCCTCGCCTTCCTCAGGATAACCCACTATAAAGGTGGTGCGAAGCACCGCCTCTGGAAGGGTCCTTCTTATGTTCTCCACCAGTTTTCTGACAAACCCCTCGTCGTATCCTCTCCTCATGCTCTTCAGGACCTTTGTGGAGACATGCTGTAATGGCAGGTCAAAATAGGGAAGGACCTTTTCAGAGTCAGATATGTAGCTCAGTAGCTCCTCCACCTCCGTGGGGTAAAGGTATAAAAGCCTTATCCACTTTATACCTTCTATCTTCTCAAGGGCTTCCAGAAGTTTTATAAGCTCTCTCTTCTGGTAAAGGTCCCTGCCGTAGTAGGTGGTGTCCTGAGAAACTATACATATTTCTTTTATGCCTTCCTCCGCCATGTATCTTGCCTCTTCCAAAAGCTCCTCCATAGGTTTTGAACGATGCCTCCCCCTTATGAGGGGTATGGCACAAAAAGAGCATAGCCTGTTACAGCCCTCGGATATTTTCAGATAGGCGTAAGACTTGGGTGTGGTGAAAATTCTTTTTGTCTTTCCTCCTCCACCAAGCCCGAGAAACTCCGCCACCTCCTCCCAGCTCTCCGTGCCAAAGTAAGCCATCACCTCCGGTATCTCTTTCCGGAGCTCCTCCTTGTATCTTTCCACCAGACAGCCCATCACTATAACTTTCTTCCTCCGGGCAAACTCCAGTATGGTCTCTATCGCTTCCACTTTAGCGGGCTCAATAAAACCGCAGGTGTTTATCAAAATCAGGTCAGCCTTTCTGGGGTCGCTAACCAGCTCCGCTCCACCAGCCCCGAGCCTTCCCAGAAGCCTCTCCGTGTCCACCAAATTCTTGGCACACCCAAGACTTATAACGCCTATTTTCATTATTCTTCCATATCAAGCTCAGAATCTATCTTAAACACATTGGTATTGTGAAAGGCGTCATACATAACATACTTGGTGTAGGGATTGCTCTTGAGAGCTTCTCTTATCTCGTCTATACTTTTGCCCTGTGCTTTCATCTTCTTTATGTTCTCTCTCAAAAACTGCACATAACCCATCGTAAAATCCACCGCTGACATGTCCATAGGTTCGTTATGCCCCCCAAGGAGCACCTTAGCATCCATCTGTTTTATTTTCTGAAGGGCTTGCAGAAGTCCCTTTGAGCTGGCGCTCCTATCTCCCATGAAAGGCACGCGATTAAGCATAACCAAGTCTCCCGTAAATAGCACCTTTTCTTTAGGCATATAAACAAGCAGGTCATTATCCGTATGGGCGGGCGGTAGGGCGGTTATCTCAAAGCTCTTATTTCCAACCTGCAAGGACAGCTTTTCGTTTATTACCACATCCGGTGCAAAAAGCAACACACTCTTGAAAAGTTCTCCAAACCTTTGCCTGCTTGCCTGAAGAGCTACCTGAGCATCCCCCGACCTGTAAAACTCAAAAAGATTTTTATGGGCTATTATCTTTGCCCCTAGCTCCTTGTAAGTTCTTACACCATACCAGTGGTCAGGATGGTAATGGGTTATGACAGCATACTTTATGGGTTTTTTCTTGACCCTCATGAGGTTTTCCACAAACTCTCTTGAGAGCTCTGGAGTGGACAAGGCATCCACCACCACCCAACCTTCAGAGGTAAGCACGCCAAAGGCGTTAGACATAAAGCCTCTGTTTTCCAGGGAGGGCAGGGCATCTATACCCCTTACCATGTATATGTCCTTCTGCACTCTCCTGAGCTTCATCTCAGGTGCGAGGGCAAAGGAAAGGGCAACCAGTATAAGTAACACTTTCAGGTATCGCATAGTTTTTATAGTATATGTCTGATGAAAAATTTTGGGTGAAAATTCAAAGGACAGAAAGCTCTTCAGAAACTATTATTCTGCTCTAAAGTTTTGCAGAGGTTTAGCAGCCGTTGTTAAATGCCTAAAGTATGCCATACTAAATGGTTCGAAGTTAGCCATCTTGAGAAAACCTCAACAGGGCTATGACTTTTACAGAGGCTCTGTCAATCATGGGTTTGGTAGGGGTTCAAGAGATAAGGACAAAAGCTGTTGAAACTTCTCAAAGGAGAACATCGCTGGACTAAAGAAGGAGCAAACAGCTCGCAACATTGAGCATTATGAATTGGATAAAGCAGTTGTATACTATTATACACAAATGGGCGGGGTCATAAAGGTTCGCGTAAAGGCTCTCTCGGAAGAAGTGCCTTCGGAGTTCATATGTAACATGGTATTTGCAGTTCTGGGCATACTGCCACAGGATTGCGAGAGGAAGGTCGAAGAAACCGGCTTCCTTGAGCTGGACCTTGAACCAGAACAGGTGGAGAGTTTAAAACAGGTGGTCAAGAGATACTCCTTTCTTACCCTTGAGGAAGTGGACAAGGTCTTGGTGGTTGTAAAGCTTAGAGGTAAAGAAACCCCAGTAGCCTTAACCTGCAACATACTCTCCGGTCTATTGGGCTTCAGGCTGGAGAACTGCGAGAAAGACCTGAAAGAAAAGGGAGAAGTGCTTATAGGAGTAGACAGGCAAAAGCTGAGGGACTTCCTGCACTCTGCAGAAGCCTACCCCTTTTTAAGCGTCAAGCTTTTAGAAAGAGAAAACATCGGGAACATGTCCACCGAAGATGGTAGCCTCTTCTCCGAGAGCTGGCAATTGCTGAGGGCAAACCCGGGCTTTTTCGCCGCCTATGGCTTTCTGTGGCTTATACTTGTAGTGCTTTCTCTGGTGCCACTGCTTGGCTTTCTGGTGAGCCTCTTTACAGGCTTTTACTACTATCTGGGTATACTCTACTTGGCAGTTCATCGCCTGAGTGAGAGCAACAGTCCCCTTCAGTTCTCTCGCCTGTGGCATTATCTTGGACCTGCGGTGGGCATATATCTGGGTGGCTTACTGCTTATGTTTTTAATGTTTGTGGGTTTTTTCTTCCTTTTTCTCATATTTGGCGGTCTTGGGATGCTGAGTGACCTCCCACACTCGCTGGAAGCAGGAGAATACACCGGAGGTCCAGGGCTCCTTTCCGCTCTAATTGCTTACTTTCTGCTTTTACTCCTGTGGCTTCTCTACTATCTATATACCCTACCGCTGGTTTATTCCAGAACTATCGTAAACGGACTAAACTTTGAAGCTGGCTTTCGCTCCGTCTTCTACCCCTTTACGGTGAAAGGTCTTCGGGAAGCCTTCAGCAACACCTATTTTAAACTTATAGTCTATTTGGCAGTGGTTCTTACTGTGGGGACGATGCTGGCTATTCTATCCATGATTACCATCCTGCTTATACCTGTTGCGGTTATACTCTTTCTGTGGATATTGAGCTACTTTGCCCTGACCGTTGGAGAATACCTGCGCAGAGAATATAAGTCAAGTTTATAAAATCTATAAGCTTTATTTATAAACTTATAACAAAATTGAAACAACAGCTTGAAAGAGAGGCTCTATCTTATATGGCTGCAGGAGGTCTATCATGGAGATAGGTGGTAGTTTTTACGACCGTAAGGCTTATAGCACCTGTTACATGTGTGCCTGCAGGTGTGGTATTGAGGTCTATGTAAGGAACAACAAGGTCACTTACATAAAGGGAAACGACCTTCATCCTACCAATAAAGGTGTTCTGTGCGCCAAAGGTTCTTCCGGAATAATGAAAGAATACAGCCCTGCAAGGTTAAGAAAACCCCTTCTCAGAGTTGGACCAAGAGGCTCAGGACAGTTTAAGGAGATAGAGTGGGAAGAGGCTTTTCAAATCGCCACCCAGTGGTTAGAGGAGGCAAGGAAAAAAGGACCCCAAAAGATTGCCTTCTTCACCGGTAGAGACCAGATGCAGCAGATAAACAGCTGGTTTTCCTGTCAGCTTGGAACAGTAAACTGGGCGGCGCACGGAGGTTTTTGCTCTGTAAACATAGCAGCTTCTGGACTTTATTCCATAGGTGGTTCTTTCTGGGAGTTTGGTGAGGCGGACTTTGAAAACACCAAGTATTTCATGCTCATAGGCGTGGCGGAGGACCACTCTTCCAACCCTTTCAAGCTGGGCATTCAGGAGATGAAAAGAAAGGGTGGAAAGTTTGTGGTGGTCAACCCTGTCCGCTGGGGCTATGGAGCTGTAGCGGACGAGTGGGTGCCCATAAAGCCGGGCACAGATGGTGCTTTCTTTATGGGTATAATGCATGCGCTGTTTAAATATAACCTCGTCAACTGGGATTTTCTGAAAGAATACACCAACGCACCATGGCTGGTAGTTCAGGCACCCGGCACTTCAAAGGATGGTCTCTTTTACAGGAACGAAGAAGGTAAGCCCATGGTCTACGACAAAAAGTCCCAGTCTTTTAAACCTGCGGACAGGATAGTGCCAGAGGGGCTTGAGCCTGCCTTTATTGGTGAGTTTACCACACCGGATGCTTACAGGGTCAGGCCTGCCTTTGAGACATTCGCAGAAAGACTGGTAAAAGAATACAGCCCTGAAAAAGTGGAAAAAATCACCGGCGTTCCTGCAAAGGACATAGAAAGAATTGCCAAGGAGATGGGCACTATAGCCCTGTATCATCCCATAGAGCTCCCGATAGAGTGAACCGATGTCTGGGGTAGAAAGCACAGGAAAGTGATTGGAAGACCTGTTTCCTTCCACATGATGAGAGGTGTTGCCTCTCATACCAACGGCTTTCAAAGTGCAAGGACTGTCTTTTTGCTCATGATGATGCTGGGTGTGGTGGACGTGCCCGGAGGATTTTTAAACAAGCCACCCTATCCCAAGCACATAGAAGACCTTCCAAAGCCCTACAGGATAACAAGACCGGATGCCATAAAATACGGCGAGGTATATCCAGGTCCGCACCTTGGCTATCCACAAAACCCTGATGACCTGCTCGTGGATGAAAAAGGGAACCCTGTAAGGATTGACCACGCTTACAGCTGGTGGTTTCCTCTTACCGCTCATGGTCTCATACACAATGTGATACCCGCAGCCTACGAGCAGAACCCCTACGGCATTGAAGTTCTGATGATATACATGGCAAACATGGCATGGAACTCCTCTCAGAACATACCTTATATCATCAGAGCTCTGACCGCCACAGACCCTGCGGGTAATTACATAATTCCAAAGGTCATAACCATAGATGCCTTTTATAGCGAGCAGGTAGCCTATTCAGACCTGGTTTTCCCGGATGCTACATATCTTGAGCAGTGGTTTGCCCTTTCCCTTCTTGACAGACCACCATCTGCGGTGGATGGTCCTGTGGATGCTCTAAGGCATCCTATCATAAACCCCGTAGCTAATGGCTACGATGTGAAAGGCTGGGGAGATGTGATGGTGGAGCTGGGCTCAAGGCTTAAACTACCCGGCTTTGTAAACCCTGATGGCTCAAGGAAATACAGAGACTTTAGGGACTTTCTAATAAACTGGCAGATAAGACCCGGCGTGGGAGCTCTGGCGGGCTGGAGAGGAAAAAACGGAGACAAGCACTTTGTGGGAGAGCCTAATCCTAACCAGCTTGAGATGTATATCAAGAACAAGGGCTTTTTCTACTACAAACTGCCGGAAAATATGAGGTTTTACAGGCATGTCAACAAGGACTATCAGGAATGGGCTGTTAGCGTAGGATTTCTCAAAAAGGTCGCACCCATAGCGTTTAACTTCTACCTTGAGACACTTCAGACCTTCAGACTTGCGGGTCAGGGTCTCTGGGAAGGCAAAAACCAGCCACCCAATGACCCAATCCTGAGAGAAAGACTCGTCAGATACTTTGACCCCCTACCCTTCTGGTATCCACCCTTTGAAGAGGCTATATCAAACAGTGAATATCCTCTCTATGCCTTTACCCAAAGACCCATGTGGATGTATCACTCTTGGGACTCACAGAACGCATGGCTCAGGCAGATATCCACAAGAAATTACCTTTACATGAACCCTAAGACCGCGCAAAAACTTGGTATTAAACACTTAGACTGGGTATGGGTAGAGTCCAGAATAGGAAAGGTAAAGTGTCAGGTATATCTG
>JBCNVH010000025.1:0-8612 GCA_039630295.1 Aquificaceae bacterium
GGGTTTTGCCTCGCCGGGCGGTTCTGAAAACTTTTCACAGAGACTAAGTGTTCTGTCCGAGCCTGTCATGACCCCCTGCTTTTCTCCCATCTGGGCTGCTGGTAGAACAAGGTTGGCAAACTCGCAGGTGCGCGTCCAGTAGGCATCCTGCACCACAAGAAAGACCCTTTCAAGAGCTCTCCAGACCTTGTTTAGGTTGGGTAGGGTTAGGGCTGGGTTGGTGCATACCACCCACAGGAGTTTTATCCTGCCCTCTAACATAAGCTCAAGGGCTTCCGTGATGGTACGTCCTGGTGCGTCCTTTATGCTTCCTCTTTCTATGCCCCAGAAGACCTCCATAAAGGTTCTGTCGGAGGCGCTTCTCACATCTCTGTAGCCGGGCAGTCCATGGCAGAGGTAGCCCATCTCCCTGCCACCCATTGCGTTGGGCTGACCCGTCAGCGAAAAGGGACAGCCCTTCCTGCCAACCCTTCCCGTAGCAAGGTGAAGGTTTATAAGGGCAAGGTTCTTGTATACACCCTGTGAGGACTGGTTCAGCCCCTGACACCAGAAGGAAAGAAGTTTCTCACTGAAGGCATAGAACTCTGCAAGCTGGTATATCTGCTCTACCTGTATCTGGCATATGTCAGAAGCCCGCTGTGGTGGATAATTCAGCGCCTCCTTAAGAGCTCCCTCGTATCCCTCCACATGTTTTTTCACAAATTCCCGGTCAATCCAACCCTTCTGGTGGAGTATATACAGAACCGCATTAAAGAGGGCAGTATCCGTGCCAGCTTTTAGCTGAATGTGCAGGTCTGCATGCTCTGCGGTTTTTGTCCTTATTGGGTCTATAACTACAAGCTTCGCCCCTTCTCTTTTTCTCTTCAGAACCCTTTTGAAGAGAACCGGGTGCGTCCACAGGGCATTGGAGCCTGCAAAGACAAAGGCATCAGAATCCTCTATGTCCTCGTAGGTGCAGGGTGGACCATCGGAGCCAAAGGCAAGCCTGTGGGCAGTGGCGGGCGTTGCCATACATAGCCTTGAGTTAGCATCCATGTTGTTGGTCCTTAAAAAGCCCTTTACAAGCTTGTTTATGAGGTATATTTCCTCCGTGAGGAGCTGTCCTGAAAGGTAAAAGTAAAGCTCCTCCGGAGCAAAAGCCTTAAACTTCTCCACCAGAAGGTTATAGGTTTCCTCCCAGCCTATTTCTTTGAAAGCTTCACTCTTGTGTTCTCTGTAGAGAGGTCTTAAAAGTCTGTCCCTTTTGATTACCCTTGGGTAATAGAGGGGTTTTTGACAGAGGTCTCCCCCTGTGGCTATGTGTTCCTTGTCCCCCCTCACCCTTCCCTCCTCCCACAGGAGGCCACACCCAACACCGCAGTAGGGGCACTGAAACCTTTTCATGCCACTTCCCTTTTTCTTAGCCTTTCCCTCAGTGTGTAGAGGAGATGAGCCTTAAGCTCTGTATATTCCTTAACCTGCAGGAGCTTCTCTCTGTTCCTGGGTCTTTCTAAGGAGACGGGGACAACCTCGTATATGTTGGCGGAGGGTCCGTTACTCATGACCACGATGCGGTCCGACAGATATATGGCTTCTTCTACGTCGTGGGTTACCATAAGCACCGTCTTTTTGTCCCTCTCCCATATAGCCAGTAGCTCATCCTGAAGGGTAGCTTTGGTAAGGGCGTCAAGAGCTCCAAAGGGTTCATCCAACAGAAGCACTTTGGGGTCCACAGCCAGAGCTCGCGCTATGGCTGTTCTCTGCTTCATACCCCCGGAAACCTGAGAGGGTAATTTTTGCCTGTGTTCCCAAAGTCCCACCATGCGCAGGTATGTCTCAGCCCTCTCTATACCCTCCTTGAGCCTGTTGCCCCTAAAGACAGCCCTGACGGCGGTCAGCACGTTCTCGTATATGGAAAGCCAGGGAAGAAGCGAGTAGTTCTGAAAGACTACCGCCCTATCAGGTCCGGGTTTCGTTATCTCTTTCCCATCCAGAGAAACAGAACCCTCGGTGGGTTCTGTTATGCCTGCCACCACATTAAGGAGGGTGGACTTTCCACAGCCCGAGTGTCCTATTATGCTTACAAACTCACCCCTGTTTAACAGAAGGTTAACACCTTTTAGGGCAGTGTAAGAGCCAAAGCTTACCGTAAGGTTGAATATCTCAAGGTATGCCCTCATCTCAAAACCTCCTGTATCTTAGCCACTTGCCGTTAAAGCTCAGAAGCATCCTGTCGTTGCCCTCCGCATCCTTTACCTTCTGGAGGTCTACTGCCATGTCTATGGCACTCATGATGCCATCGCCAAACAGTTCGTGTGCCACATCCTTTATGGCGGGCATATAGAGAAGCACTATCTCGTAAAACCTGTATACGAAGGGGTCGGTGGGGGGCCAGGGCTGGGCGGGCTCTCTGTAAGGGGCGCTTTTTAGGAGGCTCTTTTCTTCTTCTTCAAGACCGAAGAGCTCTGCCAATGCCTGGGCTTCTTCCTCCCTGCATTGTCCGTAGCCATACAGGAGCATAGCGGAGTAAACAGGACTGCACCCCAGCTTTCTGGCTATGTCCTCCCATGTGAGAGCCCTTTCCATCTTCAGGGCTAACATCTTCTCTCTTAAAGAGCTTCTGCTCAGCATCTTAGGACCTCCTTAGGCTCTCTGTGAGCCTGCTTAGAACCGTGTCTATTAAGAGACCCACTATACCTATCAAGAGTATGGCGGACAGCACATTTTCAAGGTTCAGGGCGTTCCAGGAGTCCCACACAAAAAAGCCTATACCCGTTCCTCCTGCCAGCATCTCGGAGGCTACTATCACCATCCAGCCGATGCCAAGGCTAAGACGGAAGCCGGTAAGTATGTAGGGCATGGCGTAGGGGATGAGGACTTTTGTCAGGTAGGTGTAAGTGGAAAAGCCAAAGACCCGGGCTACATTTCTGTAGTCTTCCGGGACGGAGGAGACACCCACCGCGGTGTTTATAAGGGTGGGCCATAAAGAGGTTATGGTAATCACAAAGATAGAGGCTTCGTTAGAGCCCTTAAGAACCGCAAGACCTATAGGAAACCAGGCCATGGGTGAGACAGGTCTCAGCACCTGCACGATGGGGTTGAGCAAGCTCCTTATCTTCTGGCTCATGCCTATAAGAAAGCCAAGGGGGAGGGCAATGAGAGAACCTATGAGAAAACCAAGAAAGACCCTCTTTAGAGATGCTACCATCTGCCAACCTATACCCTTGTCGTTAGGGTCCTACGTCCCCTAAAGGGGTCAGAGAGGAGCTGGAGGAGGTTTGTCATGGTGCTAAGTCAGGGTATCGGAAGCTCCTTCACAAGAAGAGAAACAAAGCCCAAAAGAGAGAAAAGAGGAGGACACCGAGCATAAGGAAGACGAAGCCTGTGACAATACTACTGAGCCACTTAAGGTTTAAGGGCATCCTCCCTGGTTTTATATCCTTTATAGTCTCCACCATATCATACCTCCTTAACCGCATACTTCTTTATGGACTCTTCCGGTTTTTGGGGGTCAAAGACCACCCCATCTATAAAACCTTTTAGGGGTTGCATGTCATCATCCTTTACAGGCACACCCAGCTCCTTTGCAGTTTCCAGATAAAGCCCCTTCTGGAGGATGGTCTTTGGAATGCCCGAATAGTCAGGTGCTTGCTTTATCATGCCCCATCTCCTGTACTGGGCTAAGAAAAAGACACCCCAGGAATACTTGGGTAGGTTCACCTCACCCTTTTTGTAAAAGAGCATGTAGTCATCCTTGTAGGTGTGTTCTCCAAGACCCTTTCCCAGGTGGTAAACACCCAGAAGCCTTGTCTCTATATCCTCCGCTCTGGTGTTTACATACTTGGCGAGCACTTTGGAGGCTTCCTTTCTGTTTTTAAGGTCGTCAAGCCACCTGCTTGCTTCCAGAATTGCCTTCATTATAGCCTTTGCCTCTTCTTTGTTCTGGCTCAGATATTCCTGATTGAAGACAAGAGCCTTTTCAGGATGATGCTTCCATATGTCCTGGGTTGCCACATGGGTAAAGCCTATACCTTCTCTCACAGCCACCTCGTTCCAAGGCTCACCCACGCAGTAGCCATCCATATTGTTTACTTTCATGTTTGCCACCATCTGGGGTGGTGGTATGGGTATTATCTTTACTTCTTTAGGGTTTATACCGCAGGCACCAAGCCAGTATCTTAGCCATACGTCATGGGTCCCACCGGGAAAAGTCATGGCGAAAGTAACCGTTCTTCCCTTAGCCTTCAGCTCCTCTATCACTGCCTTGACCTTCGATATATCTCTGAAGCCCACCTTTCCTCCAAAGTCCTCCTGCGATAGGGTTACCGCCTGTCCGTTGAAGTTCAGCACCATACCTATGGGCATAACCTTTCCCGCAGGTCCACCTATGCCCATGTAAACAGAAAAGGGCATGCCAAAAAGGCAGTGAGAAGCCTTTAGCTCACCGTTGAGTATTTTGTCCCTCACATTGGGCCAGCTGGCTTCTTTAGATATTTCCACGCTGACACCGTGTTTCTTGTATAGCCCCAGCTCCTGAGCCATCACTACCGAAGCACAGTCCGTAAGAGGTATATAGCCTATCTTGAGCTTTGCCTGTGCCTTGCTTATGTAGGGTCCTGCCAAAAGCCCTGCGGTTAGCAGTGCGCTTCCTTTGATGAACTCTCTTCTGTCCATATTTACACCTCCTTTAAGGTCTTTGATAGCTCTTTCAAAGAGGAAGACCTTTCACCTCCAGAGCCTTTTTTACCATAGCAGTCAGTTCTTTCATTGCCTTCACCCTTCAGGTTGCTAACATGCAACATGTATGCCAGCCTGCCAACTCTGAGAAAAGCCTTTAAAATTGCAGGTGGCAAGTTTAGAGGAATATTTATCTTTTTGTATTTTTGTTTACATTTTTGTAAATTTGTAAACTTTCTATCTTGCTTCTGAGCCTGAAAGTTTCAATTTCAAAGCTTTCCTGAAGGTAAAGTGGTGGCATATTGTTTGCATGCCTAAACTCTGGAGGTTATGCTATGAAAATAGCGGTTGTAGGTTCGGGCATGGCAGGAAACGCACTGGTGGAAGAGCTTATAAAGTCAGGCTCTTTCCCTGAGGTTCACCTTTTTGGTGAAGAAAAGTCACCACCTTACAACAGGATATACCTCTCGGAGGTGCTCTCAGGTATGAAGCTTCCTTCACAGCTCTACCTGAAGAGCTACCAGCAGTTTGAGGAAGAAGGCGTAAAGCTCCATCTGGGTGAAAAGGTAGAGAGAATATTTCCCAATAAGAAAATCCTTGTAACCTCAAGGGGTGAAACCTTTAACTATCATAAGCTGGTTATCGCCACAGGCAGCAAGCCTGCTCTTCCACCTATAAAGGGTATTGATAAAAAGAGGGTTTTCTTCTTCAGGACGATGGGGGATGTCTACAGAATAATGGAGATGGAAAGGGTCTCAAGGAGGGGGGCGGTGATAGGTGGGGGGCTTCTGGGCGTGGAGTGTGCAAAGGCTCTCAGAGATGTGGGGCTTGAAGTCTATCTGGTGCACCTTTTTGATGTGCTTATGGAAAGGCAATTAGACAGGACCGCAAGTCAAATGCTCAGGAAAAGGCTGGAGGAGACGGGTATAAGGGTTCTGTTAGAGAAGAGGACGGAGGAGATATTGGGTGAGCGAGAGGTTAAAGGTGTGAGGTTCTCCGATGGTGAGAACCTGGAGGTGGACTTTGTGGTGGTGGCAACGGGCGTAAAGCCAAACGTGGAGCTTGCCCTCAACAGCGGTCTTCTGGTAAACAGAGGCATTTTAGTGAACGACCACCTTGAGACCTCCGCGCAGGAGGTTTACGCGGTGGGTGAGTGCATAGAACACAGGGGAAGAACCTTCGGGCTTTTGGCTCCTGTTCTTGAGCAGGTAAAAGTGTGTGCAAAAAACCTGCTCCATGGTAATGTGGAGAAGTATGAAAGTTCTCTTGAGTATGCGGTGCTAAAGGTGGCAGGCATAAAGCTCATGTCCGCAGGGGATGTCCGGGAAAAGGAAGGGGACGAGGTGGTCCTCTACAGGGACAGAGAAAACTACAGGAAAGGTGTTTTAAGAAAGGGAAAGCTCGTAGGCTTTATACTCTACGGAAACCTGTCAGGAAGCCAGAAGATGCTCGAACTTTTAAAGTCAGGTGAGCCTCCAAAGGATGGCAGTTTTCTCATAAGAGACCTGCTGGTAGAAGAGGAGAGAGAGCTAAAGGAAGGCGATACAGTGTGCAGCTGCGGGGCGGTTTCCTACGGAGACCTGCTAAAAGCTATAAAAGAGGGGGCAAAGACCCTCGAGGACATTCAGAAGATTACGAAAGCCAGCACCTACTGCGGTAGCTGTGCGGGTCTTGTGGAGAGCATACTCAGAAAGCAGGTAAAGGAAAGACCCAGAAGGGTAAACAAAGTAGAGGAATACAAAAGGGAAAAACACCCCTTTGAAAGGGGTTTTATGAAAAAACTGGAAGATTGGGCAGAAGAGGGAGACTGGCAGAAGGTGCCGGAGGAGGACAGAGACATAGGGCTCAAGTGGTATGGAATCTTTTACAGAAAGGCAACGCCCGGCTACTTTATGGTAAGGATAAGGATAACTCATGGAAAGCTCACTTCGGAACAGGCAAAGGTAATTGCCCACCTTTCCAAGGTCTTTGGAAAAGGAGACATAGACCTTACCTCAAGACAGCAAATCCAGCTCAGATGGATAGAGCTGAAAGACCTGCCCCGTGTGCTTTCTGCCATAGAAAAGGTCGGTCTTACCACCCTCCAGGCAGGCATGGACAACGTGAGAAATGTGACAGGAGACCCCCTCTCGGGTCTTGTAGAGGACAGCCTCATAGACACCACGGGCATAGCCAGAAGGATAACAGAGCTTTTCCTTTCTAAAAGGCAGTATGCGGACCTGCCAAGGAAGTTCAACCTCGCCCTGCTTGGCTCAAGAACAGACTCCATAAACTGCAAGTTCAACGACCTCTGTTTTTACCTTGCAAAAAGGGATGGGCTTCTGGGCTTTAATGTCTATGCGGGGGGTAAGATAGGCTCGGGAGGACCGCAGGAGGGTTTTGACCTTGACCTTTTTGTGAGACCTTACGAAGCCATAGACCTTACAAAGGCAGTGCTTGAGCTCTACTCGGACATGGGGAACAGAGAGGACAGGAGCAAAAACAGGCTCTGCTTCCTCATAAAGGAGCTGGGGGTGGATGGCTTCAGGTCTGAGCTGGAAAGAAGGTTATTGAGAAACCTCGGGAAAAAGGGTGAGGAACTGGTGGAAAGGGTTGGGGAAAGGCATGGTATAATAAGGCAGAGGAACGGCCTTTTTGCGGTTAGCCTTATGGTGCCCGCAGGAATCTTTACAGGCGAGGAGCTGGAGGAGGTGGCGGAGCTTGCAAGGAAATACGGAAGTGGTGAAATAAGGCTATCCGTATATCAAAACCTTTACTTGATAAACGTCCCGGAGGAAAATCTCTCGGAGCTCCTCTCCAATAGGCTTTTTGAAAAGTATCCAATCTCCACCTCACCTTACTTTCAGGGGCTTATGGCTTGTCAGGGGAGCAAGACCTGCGCCTTTGGCGTCATAGAGAACAAGCCAGATGCCTTGAGGCTTGCCACATACCTATCCGATAAACTTCCTTTGGACAGACCTTTAAGGATGCACTGGTCGGGATGTGCCAAGGGCTGTGGTCAGCATGGTGCGGGAGACATAGGCTTTGTGGGGACAAAGATAAAGGTAAACGGTCAGCCAAAGCTGGCGGTGGAGGTTTTTGTGGGTGGTAATAAGGTAGACACTGTGCCCCTTGAGGGTCTTGAGACCTATGTGGAGAAGCTCATAAGGGAGGTGCTCCCGTGAAGGCACTCGCCGTAAGGCATGTAAACGTAGAACACCTGGGACTTATAGAAAAAGTCTTAAGACATATGGGCATAAAATTTGAATATCTGGACACCGTCAGCGGGCAGACCCTTAAGGAACCTCTTGAAAACTACGGACTTCTTATAGTCCTTGGTGGATACATGGGTGCTTACGAGGAGAGCCTTTACCCTTTCCTGTCCTACGAGTTTAGGCTCATGGAGGAAGCCCTTAAAAGAGACATGCCCTTACTGGGTATATGTCTTGGCTCTCAAATGCTGGCAAAGGTCTTGGGTGCGAGGGTCTACAGGGGAGAAAGGGGCAAGGAGATAGGCTGGATGGAGGTCTTTAAGGTAGGAGAACACCCCTACTTTGAGGACTTCCCCCTAAAGCTAACTGTTTTTCAGTGGCACGGTGATACCTTTGACCTTCCTGCAGGTGCTCTGAGGGTCTATTCCTCAGAAAAATACGAGAACCAGGCTTTTGTCTACAGAAGAGCTGTAGGTCTCCAGTTTCACATAGAAGTGGATAGAAACATGGTCAGTAGCTGGGTTGAGGAATACAGAGAAGAGCTCCTTCAGGAAGGCATAAGCCCCGCCGGACTGCTTAACTGTGAGGGAAAGGAGCAGGAGAGCCTGCTCCATCACCTCCTGATAAAACTCTTAAACTCTTAACAGCATACTTCGGAATTCCTGAGCCTCGGACTGACCTACAAGACCCCTCTCATGCACCTGCTTATCTACCCTGGTGGGCTCAAGGGTGGAAATGATGTAGTCCATAGCTCTGTAAGCCTTG